>JAKEGK010000312.1 GCA_022627515.1 Gammaproteobacteria bacterium | reverse complement strand
CAGGCGTACGACCTCATGCAAGAGACCTTTGATGATGATGCTCGCCCCGAAAGCGAACCGGAACAGAAGACGCCGGGTACATCACCGGCTGCTCCCTGCGTGGAATTAATAACTCGTCTCATAGATTCACTCAATGCTAAGTCTATAGACTATTGTCACTGGAAAAGCAATATCAAGTTACAGGAAGGCTTAGAGGGCGAGGAAGATCTTGATCTTTTCGTTAACCGGAAGTCTTTATCCCGGTTATTACCAGTTCTGGCCCAACTCGGTTTTAAGGCGGCAAGAATCAAATACGGACCCGAGACTCCGAGCGTCACTCATTATTACGGCCTCGATACAAAGACCGGAAAACTGGTTCACTTACACCTTTTTAGCAGCATATTGACCGGCGAGAGTTTTGTTAAAAGCCACCTTTTTCCCTTTGAGAACATGCTGCTGGAGAATTCCAATAGAATCGGGCAACTTGCGGTTTTATCAAAACCGGCTGAGTTAGTTTTGTTTGTCTTAAGGACATTCATCAAATATGCCTCGCTCCTGGATATGATTCGCCTGTTCCGCAAACCATCAGAAGTCCGCGAGGAATTGAAATGGCTGCTTGATGGCGGCGATATTTCCCACACCCTTGCTTTGTTGCGCACCCACTGCCCGGTAGTCGATGAGTCATTATTCCTGCGCTGTATCGAGGCTATTGATAAAAACCGCTCTTTTCTAAGGCGAGCGCTTCTGGCCCGGCGGGTCAAACGGCAATTGCGCAGCTATGCAAAGTATACCTTTACTAAACGCGCAAACGCCTATGCCGCAGTACTTTTTGCGAAATGGAGACGGATTCTGAAAGGAAATATAAAAAGTAAAACATTGCACACCGGCGGCGCGATGATCGCCATTGTCGGCGCCGATGCGACCGGTAAATCCACCCTTGTTAAAGAAACCTCACGCTGGCTGGGCAAGAACTTCATTGTAAAAGTTATCCATACCGGTAAACCACCTTCATCCATTTTGACATTCCCGATCAATTTCCTTCTCACGGTGGTTCGCAGGGTACTGTCCTCGCGGGGCGGCGATCGTTTTGAACAGGGCGGCTCTGGGGAATCAAATTCTTCCGGGCACAAGTTTAAAGGCCTCTCTTCGCTTCCCTATGCGTTAAGATCGGTTTCTTTGGCATGGGACCGGCAACGGCTCATCCGAAAAACCAGGCGCCTTGCTGCCGATGGCAAACTGATTGTCTGTGACCGCTATCCATCAAGAACAATCGGGGCTATGGACAGCCCCCGTTTAGAGGAAGAGACGCGCAAAAAGGGGTTGGGTGTAACAATTTACAACTGTCTGGCCCGGCTTGAAAAACGGCTCTATCAGCGTATTCCGCCGCCGGACATTGTGCTGCGGCTCAGGGTTTCTCTTGAAGTCGCTAAAAAACGGAACCGCGAGCGCGGGGCGCAGGACAACGAGGTTTACCTTGAAGCGCGCCATCGCCAGAGCCAGGCCTGGTACATGCCGGGTACCAGTTCTATTTACGATATAGATACCGAACAAAGCCTCGAAGATACCATAAGAAATGTCAAAAAATCCGTTTGGGAATCGCTATGATGCGCCAGGCGCAGGAATGAATCGGTTATACATAATTCAGCAAACATTCAGTTTCAGTTGTTAAATTTTAAGCATAATCAGGGAGCAATTTAATCATGGAAAGAATAAAGATATTACACATAATTACCCACCTGGGTATTGGAGGAGCACAGGATAATACGCTGCTGACCGTCAAAGGGCATTCACGTGACCGCTTTGAAGTACATCTCGCCACCGGCCAGGACTACACCGATTGGGAGGAGAAAGGCCGCGCTTATGCAGATGAATTTTTCCGTTTCCCTGATTTATGCCGTTCCGCTAACCCGAAAGCCGATATACTGGCCTTAAATCAATTAACGGACTTTCTCAAAAAGAATCAGTATCACATTGTTCACACCCATAGCGCCAAAGCGGGTACTTTGGGGCGCATTGCCGCGCGGCGCGCAAAAGTGCCAATCATTATTCATACTTTTCACAGTTTTGGCTGGCAGGTTGCCTGCGTCGCAAACACCCGATCATTGCAGGCCCAAATCTCTAACGCAAAAAAATTGTTCTATATGAAGGTTGAGCGGTATGTTGCTGCCTTTAGTGATGCGTTGATCACTGTTTCCGAATTGAACCGGCAGGAAGCCATTAGCATCAATTTAGCTGCAACTGAAAAATTTACCACAATATACAGTGGGATTGATCTGGAACGTTTCAAAGTGAATGTAAACCGGGTTGAAAAATGTGCCAGCCTGGGATTGGATCCAAACCAAGTAATTGTTGGCACCGTCGGCCGGCTGTCAGTCCAAAAAGCGCCGCTGGATTTTATAGCCGCAGCCAAAACCGTCTTGCAGCAGAAACCAAATGTGCAGTTTATCATGATAGGGGATGGCCCCCAGGCGGCAGAAGTTCGCCAGGCAATTGCCAACGAGCCACGGATTAAGTTGTTTGGCTATCGTGATGATATACCGGAAATATTATCGCTTCTAAATGTGTTTGCACTGTCTTCCCATTGGGAAGGCCTGGGTCGGGCCTTAACAGAAGCAATGCTTATGAAGGTGCCGGTCGCAGCCACGGCGGTTGATGGTGTGCCGGAGTTGGTTACGCATCAGAAATCCGGGCTGTTATCACCTCCCGGGCAGCCTGCACGATTAGCAGAAAATATTATATGGTTATTAGATAATCCGGAAGAAACCCAAAAGATGAGAAAATGCGCCATAGAGCGGGTAATACCCGCATTCGACGCTAAACGAATGGTTGAACAGATTGAGATTCTGTATGAGCGCCTCCTTGTCGAAAAAGGTTTCATTACTCCCACCCCTTATCACCTTAATAATTCTCAGGCGGTATAGCACAAAACGAATCACTGAATTTGAATATGCGTTGTTTTCTTAAATATCGATGGGTTGTGTTCAGTATTATTCTTGTCTTTAGCTGCAACACTACCAGTAAAGTTGAGGTCGTAAGCGGCCACTTTGAAGAGAAGTTTATTGCCAAGGCATCGCCTGGCAAAGTTTTTGATGCTCAACAGGCAGATTTCCTCAATTCCGGTGTGAAATGGGGCCTGATTTCCGTAGAAGGAAGCCCGGCCGACACCGGCATGCGTTGGATCGGGGGATTCGTCTATTCAAATAAACCCTGGGATGCCTCATGGGATTTTCACAAAGATCTCCATGGTCCCACGCGGAACAGCGCTGCAATCAATATCGCTGCCCCGAATATGACGGTCAACGGTCTTCATTTTTTTAATGTGCACGACGGCGTGCGCACAAACAACGCGAGTCATTG
>JAKEGK010000311.1 GCA_022627515.1 Gammaproteobacteria bacterium | reverse complement strand
GTCAATGATACCGCCTGGCAAACCCTGACTATCGAGAATCGCGGGATTCAGCCTTTAACCATCAGCGCGGTTGGATCCGTAAACGGCAGTTCCGGCGTCGGACAGGTGCTTCCGGCTGTCATTCCGGCGATGGGGCGGACGGATTTTGATGTTTATGCCTATCCCACCGAGCTGGGCCCGTTCTCCGACACCCTTCGTATCCTCAGCAACGATCCGGTTAAGCCGGAAGTAAAACTGCCTGTCGCAGCAGACGTGCAGAACATTTTTGTGATCGTCGATAATGAGGATTCCCTGAACTATTCGGAATACGGCAGTTGGTTCTACAGCAACGCGCAGGCATATGGACCCACCAGCCGTTACGCCCCTCTGGGCAACGGCGCCTACGCAACCTTTACCTTCTCTTTGGAAACAGGCGGCATTTACGACATTTACGAAATTGTTCCCACCACCCAAAACGCCGCCAATAACGCCCATTATCGAATCAGCGCCGGCGGAATGCTGCTGGATTCGCTTTATGTGGATCAAAACGCCGGCAGCGGTGAATGGGTACAACTGGGGCAGTATACTCTGCCGGCAAATGTCCCCGTGGAAGTAAAGGTGATTGACGTGGGCGGCAACACCCAGGGCGTGGTGCTGCGGGCGGACGCCATAAAGTTCGCATTGGTAGAGGAAATCATTGGGATAGAAGATGATGAGTGGCTGACCCTGCCGCAGCAGTTCGAGTTTGAACAGAACTATCCCAACCCCTTTAACGCCACAACGCATTTCCGGTATGCCTTAGCCCGCCCGGAAAACGTGAGCTTGCAGGTGTTCAACGGCTTAGGACAATTGGTCGCTACAGTGGTAAATGAGCGGCAGTCCCCCGGCCGCTACGACATAAACTGGCAGGCGGATGCCTTTGCCAGCGGCGTTTACTTCGCCCGTTTTCAAGCCGGAGCATTTATCAAGACCCGCAAGCTGATGTTGTTGAAATGATCGCTTCGAAGGGGTTAAGATGGCTGCGCCCTCAAAGATAGGTGGTTCTTTGGCAATATTTGGGCGTACTGATGTAGCATGTACCTTTAAAAGCACACCTGTGTCGTCAGGTACTGGCTTTTCGGTGTTCTGCAGTTGATGAACATCGGGAGATCCATGTTTTCGGTATATAACTGCTTGCATCACTAATCTTAATCAATCATTGGCCGGGCTTCTTCTGGTTACATAACCTAATCAGTGATTATATATTTTTTCGTGCTATTACAAAAACTCTTATGGTTTTAATAAGCGATACCATGACAATTTGCTATTCCTAACCGATTAATATTCAATGACAAATTTGAATCAAACAATTCAGGCTATTCTTTGGGATTATGACGGCACTTTAGTGGATACGCGGGTAAAAAATTTCTATGTTACGCAAAAAATTATTCAGGCTGTTACCGGGAAAGACTTCAGCTTTTTCCCGGCATTGCAATCCACCGAAAGCTATTTTGCCGCTTATCAGCAATCCACCAACTGGAGGGATTTGTATCACCGGGCATTCGGGTTAACGGAACAACAAACCGATCAAGCCGGTCTTTTGTGGAGTGAATACCAACTAAAAGATAACACTTCCATACCATTTTACCAGGGTATCAGCGAAGTTCTGAATGAATTGGGCAATCTGCCGCACGGTATTGTTTCTCAGAACTCGCAATCCGTTATTTGCAAGTCTTTGCAGAAAAATAGCCTGTTACGTTATTTCCGCTCCGTTATCGGTTATGAAGAAGTAGCATTAAACCGTCAAAAACCGGCGCCGGATGGTCTTCTAAAAGGTATTGAGGAAGTAACCGGCTCCGCTTCCGGATATGTATTTTATATCGGCGACCATGAGACCGACACCAGGTGCGCTTTTAATGCCAATACCATATTTAAGGAACGGGGAATCGATTTGAAAGTCATTAGCGTCGCCGCATTTTACAGCTCTCATAGCGACGATAGTGGCTGGGAGATTAAACCGGATCATAAAGCCTACTCTCCGGGGGATATTGTGAGGATTCTACAGGAGTATTGAAGTTGTCTCGTTCTGGCGCTATAAACGCCTATCGACCGGGAACGCCATTTAAACGTATTGGAATGCCTGGAAATTACTACGCCCCTCTTCAAATCCCTATTTCTTGCTTTTTGAATTTAAAATGTGTAAACTTTGCCGTTTTGTTTATCGACAATTACAATACGGGTTGTCATAATTCAAAACAGCCTGGTGGGGTTTGAGCTAACATTTATTAAGTTGATTTTTGTATCTGCCCGGAGCGGTTTCGTAAAGGAAAATTCCGCTTACTTGTCAAGGATTGGACCCTGCGGTGTCGATTCATGTGGAGACGTACCGGCTGTATCGCGCTAAAGATTATACCTGTGGTTCGGCAAAGGTGGCGGTGAAGGATCGGAATGAGGATATTCTCAAGTCGGTAGCAAAAATTCAGGAATACTAAATGGTCGGTAAAACAATTTCACATTACCGGATCATCGAAAAGTTAGGCGATGGCGGGATGGGTGAGGTATATAAAGCGGAAGACACCCGGCTGAAACGAGTGGTGGCATTAAAGTTTTTGCTCCCGCAATTAACCCGCGACAAAGGGGCGAAACTGCGTTTTATATCCGAAGCCCAGACCGCTTCCTCGCTGGAACACCCCAATATTTGCGCCATTCATGCCATTGAAGAAAAAGAGGATGGACAGTTATTCATTAGCATGTCCTATTGCGAGAGGGATACCTTACGAAAGCGGCTTTCTACCTCTCCGCTCAACATGGCGGATTCCCTGGATATTGCCATCCAGATTGCCCGGGGCCTGGCTAAAGCGCACGAAAACGGGATCGTTCACCGG
>JAKEGK010000310.1 GCA_022627515.1 Gammaproteobacteria bacterium | reverse complement strand
CCTTCAGCGGCTGCGCCGGATAAAAGCTGAGCCCGAATCGCCGGGCCACCACCACAACTCGGTTGCTTAAATTGGTAGCGGGGACAGGATTTGAACCTGCGACCTTCGGGTTATGAGCCCGACGAGCTACCGGACTGCTCCACCCCGCATCCGAAGGGGTGGGATTCTACCGAAATTGACAAGCCAATAGCAAGGGCAATCCAGCTATTCCACACCGAATACCGAATATACTTCCGACTATTGTTGGTGTGAAGGCGCAGATACAGAGTTATAACAATTAATCTTAATTGCTCCGGCAGGGTAATGTTTCGCGGATTCAAACGGTCTACGTGGTTAAAGTACTGAAAACTCGCTAGCAAAGCGTTTTGCAACGATGATGCTGTGGCAGGAGTCAGAAGTGGCATGCTCAAATAAGAATCGGAGTAGTACTTGCACATTAAAATGTGGCGCGCATTACCTTTCTGTACAGGAGTTTCATTGAGAACAATTTCGTTTGTGACGAATATATGTCGAAAATTCAGGTCATTCCGGATTCACCGCTTAATGTTTGAGCTACCACCTCTTATGATTGCTTAACTCTTGGCCAATAATTGGCCTGACGCTGCAGGGATACAAAATGTCTGAAATCCGTATTTGCCAGCATAGTTTGGTTAAACGATGCTCGCGTCAAACCAGTCTTATCTCAAACGGGGAAACTAAAGCGATATCGAATCCGATGCTATGGATTACTTGATGCGCGCCTCCAGCATCAGGCGTTTCATTTCCCGCACCGCCGGCTGAAATCCTGTAAACAGAGCACGCGCCACAATTGCGTGGCCGATATTCAACTCCTTGATCCCGTCGATTGCGGCAATGTCTTTTACATTATGATAATGCAATCCATGCCCCGCGTTCACATGCAGTCCCAGTTCCTGTCCGAGTTTGACTCCTTGAATAATACTGGTGAGTTCGGCATGGCGTTGCGCCCGCGTGCTGGCTTCCGCATAGGTGCCGGTGTGCAACTCGATTGCCGGCGCGCCGGTTTTGGCGGCAGCTTCGATCTGCTCCGCGTCGGCATCAATAAACAACGATACCCGGATATGGGCGGCGGCCAACCGCTGGCATGCGGCTTTGATACGCTCGAATTGCCCCGCGACATCCAGACCGCCTTCCGTGGTCAGTTCTTCACGGCGTTCCGGGACCAGACAGCAGTCTTCCGGCTGAATACGTTCGGCAATAGCCAGCATCTCCTCGGTGACGGCCATTTCCAGATTCATGCGCGTCTGCAAAATGCCTTTCAACATTTCCACATCACGCTCCTGAATATGGCGGCGGTCTTCGCGCAGATGCAGGGTAACGGCGTCAGCTCCCGCCTGCTCCGCTTCGATGGCTGCCTGGACCGGGTCAGGATACCGCGTTCCCCGGGCCTGCCTCAACGTCGCAACATGGTCGATGTTGACACCCAATAAAATAGTTTTGTCATCGTAATGTATTTGCATTTCTGGTATCTACCTTCAACTGGCGCCACTACCTGCTACTCTAAACAAACGGCGGCATTGGTTAATCGGAATTTAAAACCTGCGGAGATTTCACCGGCGCATAATCACTGCTTTGCGCGTTAATCATGAGCGACCTGCTATGCAAAATCCTGGACCCCAAATGATGATCCAGCACGGTGCGCAATAACTGCTTCGCCTCCTTGAACAGGGAACGGGTTGCCGCGTCCGTATGCCCGCTTTTCTCGCGAAGCAACAAGGGATTCGCCAACATATTTAACGTGGCGCCCGATACCTGGACGCCGCGAAAATCACTGTTGTCCACCAAACTTTTTACAGGGCCGCGCTCCGGCCAGTAATCATAATAATCGCTTGCGGCGATAGAGGATTGAGCATGAACATCATGATCCAAAATCAGGCCATAACCAATTGACTGCAGCAGCACGATTTCAAACTGTCTTAAATGAGCCTGCCATAATAAATCCTCATCCGCGTTGCCTGACAAACAACGCAGGCCGGCAATGGCGCCATGATAACACTGAAATAAATCATCATGCGGATCGTCCCGGTGCAGCAAATAAAGGATAAGCTCATTCAGGTAAAACGCGCTGGGCAGGTATTTTGGCTTGATCAGCGCGGGTTGCTGGTAATGTTCGGCGCCTGTCAGGATTCCCAGTTCGGATTTGCTGATCCACGACAGCAAGAGCGGTTGAAATGGCTGCAGCAACCCCCGCAGGTTGGAGCGGGGACGTTTAACGCCTTTGGCTATCAGAGCGCAGCGGCCGTAATGCTCACTAAAAATTTCCAGCAACACGCTGCTGTCCCGGTAAGGCCGTTGATGCAGGATATAGGCGCGCTGTAACAGCACACGCTGTCTATTAGTCATCGTAATATCCAAGGCTCCGCAATGCGCGCTCATCATCGGCCCAGCCTTCCTTCACCTTCACCCAAAGCTGCAAAAACACCTTGCAATCAAAAGCCTGTTCCATATCCTTGCGCGCCTGCTCTCCAATACCCTTCAACAGGCTGCCGCCTTTTCCAATGACGATCCCCTTATGCCCGGGACGGGCCACCCAAATGACGGCTTGAATATTTTTCAGGTTTCCCTGGTCTTCGAAACGCTCAATTTCAACCGTCAACGCGTAAGGCACTTCCTCACCCAGACTGCGCATCAGCTTCTCACGGATAAATTCCGCCGCCAGAAACCGTTCACTGCGGTCGGTAATCTGATCCTCGGGAAAAAACGGTTCGGATGGAGGCAATAAACCGATCACCGCTTTTTCCAGCGCCTCGAGCCCTTCGCCGCTTCGGGCGGAAACAGGAATCAGCTGCGCGAAATTCATTTTGCCCGCCAGTTTCTCCAGTTGCAGCAGCAGATTTTCCTTCTCTTTTATCTTATCCAGTTTATTCAACACCAGTATTACCGGCGCTTCAACACCGGAGAGTTTATTCAGCACATACTCATCCTGGTCGTTCCAGGTTGAAGCCTCTATCACGAAAAGAATGACATCGACATCCTGGAGAGAGGAAGTTGCCGCCCGGTTCATATACCGGTTTAAGGCTACCCTGGAATTACCATGAATTCCCGGCGTATCAACGTAGATGACCTGAGCACGCTCATCCGTCTTGATACCCAATATTCGATGCCGCGTGGTCTGGGGCTTGCGGGCCGTAATACTGATTTTCTGTCCAAGCAGCTTGTTTAGCAGTGTTGATTTACCGACGTTGGGCCGGCCCACAATTGCCACATAGCCGCAGAAAAAATTCCCGCGATCAAGTAACTGGTTACTCACATCATTTACAAGGCTCACTTGTTGTCCGCCTCTTCCAATAATTTTAGCGCTCTGCCGGCGGCTTCCTGTTCCGCTGTGCGACGGCTGCGGCCGGTTCCTATGACCACGCGTGGCAAGACGCTGACCTTGCACGATATTTCAAAAACCTGTTCGTGCTCGCTGCCAGTGGTTGTCACAACTTCGTAGTCCGGCAACGGTTGCTTTCTGGCCTGCAAATACTCCTGCAGCCGGGTTTTGGGATCTTTGTTCACTTCTTCTAATGACAGTGCCTGCAATTTATCAGCATAAATAGCCAATATATGCTGTCTGGCGGCATCCAATCCCCCGTCCAGATAAATCGCCCCGATGATGGCCTCCATGGCATCAGCCAGAATTGACTTGCGTTGGTGGCCACCGCTTTTTAATTCACCGGGTCCCAGGTTTAAATAGTCGCCCAGATCCATATTTAACGCGAGTTCCGCCAGCGTTTCACCTCTTACCAACACCGCGCGGCCACGAGTGAGCTGCCCTTCCCTTGCCTCTGGAAAACGTTGAAACAGTTCGGAAGAAATTACATAACCCAAAATGGAATCTCCCAGAAACTCCAGGCGCTCATTGTTTATGGAGTGTTTGCTGCGGTGGGTAACGGCTTCGATTAACAGGGCCGGATCAGAAAATTTGTAATGAAGTTTCTTGCTCAGCCTTGTGGCAGCGCTGTATTCTGTGTGAGGTTTTTTTGCGGTTTTCACAGCCGAATTCCTGGTGGACGCTGCCGCAGCGGGTGATTTTCTGGTCCGGTTTTTCTTTATTGCACTCACTCTCGGCCGTAGTTTTAATGTCAGGTTGTATCAATGGTCGGACTTAACAGGTAAGTTACTTCACTTCTGCTGTTTCTGTAAAATAGACAACGACGTCAACGTTTCCAAGCAAACTCCTGCGCACTTCATAATCCACTTCAATATTATAACCGCCAGGAATGTCAGTAACTGTTATGTCTTCCCGGGAAACACTTTTAACATCGTCGATATCAAATCTCTTTAGCAAGGTCTTTTTAATTTCTTCCTTGGTCATTTCCTTGCTGCGCGAGTCCGTTCCGATACGCTTTACATGGGAACTGATACTGAAGTTTTCTATATACACCGGCGCTAATTTGACGGCAATTAATACAAAAAACGCCAGCAATGCCAGTCCGGCAGCGAGAGTAACCATGGTTACACCGTGTTGTTTCTTATAGTTTTTCATGCACCACTCCACCTTTTACAATTTACCAATCCAAACTCACAAGACCTAACATTATGAAACTTATAGCATATGGTCCAGGCTAAATAAACAAACCTGACAAGCAAGTGGATAATTTTCCGGGCAACGATGCTAATTTAAGACAAGAATGGCAAACTTGATCTGAAAAATACTATGCTGGACATCAAATACCAGTAGCGGCAAATAACTGTTACAGCCGGAATATGAGTTTCAGGTTACTCAATACTTTGCCCGATCCTGCTCCAGGTAACTCCTTTGTTCGTACCATCCCAGTTCATCCAGATCATGAATGCCTTACCCACCAGATTCTCCTCCGGTACAGTACCCCAAAAGCGGCTATCGTTGCTGTTATCCCTGTTGTCGCCCATAACAAAATACTCACCATCAGCGACCCGGTATTCCATATTAAGCACTGGCCGTTCATGATCAATTAAAATACTGTGTTTTTTCAATGCCAGATCTTCTTCCAGCATTTGTGCGCCAGCCATGGTTATACCAACACCGGACGCTTCATAGCGACCAAAATCAGTCAACCGCATCAATTCGCCGTTAATATAAAGTTTTTTGTTGCGATAAACGATATGATCTCCCGGCAATCCGATAACGCGCTTAATATAATCAACCGACGGATCTTTTGGATATCGAAACACGGCAACATCGCCGCGCTGAGGCTCACCAACATTGATAATTTTACGGTTGATGACCGGCAAGCGGATACCATAGGCGAACTTGTTGACCAGTATAAAATCGCCGTCGAGTAACGTAGGCATCATGGAGCCGGATGGAATCCTGAAAGGTTCAATTAAAAATGACCGCAGGATCAGAACGATGAGTATCACTGGAAATAAAGAGCGTGAGTATTCAACAAGCACCGGCTCTTTTATCAGTTTTTCTTTTTCCTGCAGCAGTTGCTCCTCTGTTAACTGAGCGCCCTCCACGCTAAACCTGTCGGCCAGCTGTTTTCTTTTTGGCGCCCAAATCCAGATATCCATTGCCCAGACAACACCAGTTATCAGTACCGCCAACACCATGATGGTTGGAAAATCAAAATGCATTTATTTTTTTCCTACTTTTAACAGCGCCAGAAATGCTTCCTGCGGGATTTCCACAGACCCCAATTGTTTCATGCGTTTCTTACCCGCTTTTTGTTTTTCGAGCAACTTGCGTTTGCGCGTTGCATCACCACCATAACATTTCGCGGTAACATTTTTACGTAATGCTTTCACCGTGGTTCTGGCTATAACATGTGAACCGATCGCCGCCTGGATGGCAACTTCAAACATTTGCCGGGGTATAAGTTCGCGCATCTTTTCCGCCAGCTCCCTGCCCCGGTACTGCGACTGTTCGCGATGCACAATCACGGATAGCGCATCCACGCGGTCGCCGTTAATCAGTATATCCAGCTTGACCAGATCCGCCGGTTGAAACCTGACTAAATGATAATCCAGTGAAGCATAGCCTCGGCTTACGGACTTGAGCCGGTCAAAAAAATCCAGCACGACTTCATTCATTGGCAATTCATATTCCAGAGAGACCTGGCTGCCCAAATAAAGCATTTTCTTCTGTACACCGCGCTTTTCTTCGCACAAACCGATCACATTGCCGAGATACTCCTGCGGCATCAGAATATTAGCAAGAATAACGGGTTCACGCATTTCGCGGATACGCCCCTGCTCGGGCAATTTGGACGGATTATCAACATTCACCACTTCGCCAGACGTGGTAACCACTTCATACACGACCGTCGGCGCCGTGGTAATAAGGTCCAGGTCATATTCCCGTTCCAGGCGTTCCTGAACAATCTCCATGTGCAGCATGCCCAGAAATCCGCAACGGAATCCCAGGCCCAACGCCGTGGATGTTTCGGGTTCGTAAAACAATGCGGCGTCATTCAGGCGCAACTTGGCCAGCGCATCGCGCAGGTTTTCATAATCGTCGGAGCTGATTGGAAACAAGCCGGCGAATACCTGCGGTTTCACAGGCTTAAAACCCGGCAATGGCTCTTTGGCGGGATTGTCTGAGCCTGTTAGTGTATCGCCAACCGGCACGCCATCGATGTCCTTGATGCCGGAAATAACACAACCCACTTCACCCGCTTTTAATTCGTCGACATCAACGCGCTTTGGCGTAAAAACTCCTACCTTGTCGACCAGATGCGTACGCCCGGTCGACATTACGCGGATTTTTTGCCCTTTCTTTATACGGCCATGCTTCACCCGCACCAATGACACAATGCCAAGATAGCTGTCAAACCAGGAATCAATGATCAACGCCTGCAATGGTTTGTCATAATCGCCTTCTGGCGGAGGTATCCGCTCCACCAATCGTTCCAGCAGTTCAGGAATTCCGGCGCCGGTTTTGGCGCTGACCTTAACGGCGTCTTTGGCTTCGATACCGATGATGTCTTCTATCTCATGGACGACCCGTTCCGGATCCGCTGCCGGCAAATCAATTTTATTTAACACAGGAATTACTTCCAGCCCCTGCTCAATCGCGGTGTAACAATTGGCGACACTCTGCGCTTCAACGCCTTGCGAAACGTCCATCACCAGCAACGCGCCTTCGCAAGCGGCCAGGCTGCGCGACACTTCATAGGAAAAATCAACATGGCCGGGAGTATCGATGAAATTCAATTGATAAATTTTGCCGCTTTTGGACTTATATTTTAACGTGACGCTCTGCGCCTTTATGGTAATACCACGCTCCCTTTCCAGATCCATGGAATCCAGAACCTG
>JAKEGK010000309.1 GCA_022627515.1 Gammaproteobacteria bacterium | reverse complement strand
ATTATTTGCGCAAGGGTGGCAAATCCAACACGTTAAATTGTGGTTACGGCCACGGCTATAGCGTGCGTGAGGTGGTTGACGCGGTGAACCGGGTGCATGGTAGGCCCATCAAAACCATTGAACAGCCGCGCCGTGCTGGCGATCCTCCAAAGTTGATCGCCGGGGTAACTAAAATCCATGAAGTGCTGGACTGGAAACCCCATTATGACGATTTGGATTTTATTGTAAAAACTTCGCTGGATTGGGAGAAAAAGTTACTGCAAAGATCTTCTTAAAAAATCTCTCCAAGCTCCCTCTTTTCGAATGAGGCGCTCCGGTAGCACTTTACTTAACAAAAGAAGTTAATGCACTGTTCTCTTTCGGAGAAGTTGATTTCCCGAATTTCATAAACACCAGTTCCTTTCCCGTCCCGTGTGTAAAGGGAGGCTGGGAGGAAATTTGAAGTCAGTCACTACGGAATTCCTTAAAATTTGCCGATACTTTAGTCAGTAATTAAGCACGTCCATTGGCTTTTCACATGGTGGGTAACCGCCCTGCGCCTTAGGTGTAACGTTTTCATGCTATTCTGGTCTAATATCAAACAATTACACCCGTAAAGCGTTTAGCAGGCCATTAATTTGATGTATAATTCGGCGCTTGCAAAATCATCGGATTACAAACACAAATTAATTGAAAATAAATTAAGGATATCAGATAGATAATGCTTACCATGATGTTAAAAGCCAAACTGCACAGGGCATGCGTAACTCACTCCGAGCTGCACTACGAAGGCTCCTGCGCGATTGATGGCAAATTGCTCGAAGCAGCCGGTATTCGCGAATACGAGCAAATCCAGATTTACAATGTGAATAATGGGGAGCGTTTTACCACCTATGCTATTCGCGCAGAGGACGGTTCAGGCATTATCTCTATTAATGGTGCGGCAGCCCATAAAGCCAATCCAGGTGACCGTGTGATTATTTGCGCTTACGCCATGCTCAACCAACAAGAACTGCTTAATTTCAAACCCACCCTGGTCTATCTCGACGACAACAACAACATCATCCGGATGAGTAATTCCATTCCGGTTCAAGTGGCATAAACATCAAAAAAAAAACAAATGCCGGTCGTTAAAGTATCTTGTCTGCCTATGGCGCCGGATATATAAAATCGAACTACTAAAAAGTCTATTCATCGAATCCTTAAGTTGTCGATCTAAATAGTGCGGAAAACTACTGTTAAACACAGGGGTGTTTACACTACCCCAGCTGACAATAGTAGTTTTGAGAAATAAAATTAAGGAAGCGATTATATGGAAGGCTATCCGCTTTTCGTTATTCCGGCGTAAGCCAGAATCTACGGTAATTAAAGATATTTCTGAGTACCAGCTCCGGTTAACTATATGCAGGGGTATGCTTTCAAAGACGCACGCATAACGACTGAGTACTTATTCAGAGTTCCCTTAAATAATCAGCAATTAGTACCAACTATAATAACCGCGTGCATGAAGGAAATTCATCTCGAGCATTAAGATTGGCGATAGCTAGCTGCTAAGTTGAACAACTAGCTACTGGAACTGATGCGATAACCACGGACTCGTAACTAGGAGAGACGAAAAAACACAACGACCGCTAAGGTCAATTTTACACTCTAGGGTAACACCAATGGTGTATTACTGATTCGGCGGCCAATGAATCCCAACAATACCAACCCAAGACCGAGTAATGCCAAACTTGCCGGTTCTGGGATACTTACCGGTTCGTAAGTGATCGTTAGATCCGATCTGTCAATATAAAAATCACCGAACAAAGAAACTACAAGCAAGCTAAATTCACCGTCATCGAGAAAAGCCGAGGATATATTGAAATTGTATGTGTTTGTATCTACTTCACCAGCGCCCCATGTACCGTCTATCGCAATGCCTAAAGCAAATTCTGAATTTAAAAAACTTGTATCTGCTTCATCATCCCGGATGTAGAGACTGATACTACCTTCAAGAATGTAATCTGCTGGAGGTGTAAAATTAAAATGATGCGTCCAGACAACATAATCAAAGCCACGGCCTTCGGCCTGTGCTAGCGAAGTACTGAGAAAATTTACGTCACCGGAACCATATGCAACCAGGTCACTTGTGCCGTCCACTGAATCATAAACGTCACTAGGGCTAAAATAGCTGGTATCCGTAAACGTAATCGGTACGGCACTGATGCCTTGGCTGAGGCATAAACAAATCAGTCCAAAGTTTAATTGACCTACCCGTCGTTTAGTCAACATTAGATCCTGCCTTTTAAAAATATTTTTCAATATTTATCCTTATTTTTGCTTATTAAAAATCGTACATCACTTGCGCCAATTTCATAGCTTATTGATTGTAAGAACAAAAGATCAGCTTAAGAAAGATTGATGATAATTATTTGTAAAATTATTCGACTGTATAATATACATTCAACTCTATAACATGCTGTGTTTAGATGTATATTTTTCCTCTCCAGTAAAAAAGACTGTTTAACCTCATGTAAAAAAAATTCGACAATATTATCGATTTAGTTTCTGATCGCTGGAAGTTAATGCCTATTAGCAGGTATCGCAGAATTAAAACGTAACACTCACTGATTTTTCCAAAGGCGGCTGGCGCAGCTCTGTATATTAAGTAGTTACAATTATGCACAAACCTTCGCCAACATTGACGTTGTATAAAATTTTCTAGCCGATACACAATTATGTCGAAGCTTCATTACTGATAACATTGCCAGTACAAAATTCACAATACAACAGACACTAACTGTTAAGAAAAATGAGCACGTTTGAACTGATCATCAATGGCAAGCCATTCACTGTTGACGCAGAGCCCGATATGCCGCTGCTATGGGTGCTGAGAGACTTGTTGAGATTAACGGGTGCAAAATACAGTTGCGGCAATGGTTACTGTGGCGCCTGCACGGTACACAAAGATGGCGAAGCGATACGTTCCTGTGTCACACCCGTTTCCACAATCGGTAACGCAAAGATTACAACTATTGAAGGCCTCATTTCCGGGGATAAACTACACCCTGTTCAACAAGCATGGATTGATGAACAGGTGGCGCAATGCGGTTACTGCCAACCGGGACAAATCATGTCCGCGGTTGCATTACTGACTAACAATCCCAACCCTTCCGACAAAGATATCGATGACGCCATGAGCGGTAATTTGTGCCGGTGCGGCACTTACCCCAGAGTGCGAAAAGCGATTCGTTCTGCAATAAAGTCATTAAGCACAGGTGCAACAACAGCTGATGCAACATAACCAGTCTAAAGAGAAAGGCAAATGTCAGATCCGGTAAAGATCAATCGGCGGGATTTTCTAAAAATCAGTGCCGGAACCGGCGCTGGTTTTATCATAGGTATTAGTTTTGCCGGATGTGACAATAATCAAAGTCCGGGGGCTGAAAAAACATCCGCTGATTCCTTTATGCCCAGCGCCTGGTTAAGCATCAGTCCGGACAACACTATTACCATCAAAATTGCCGAAGTTGATATGGGGCAAGGCGTCATGACCGCATTACCCATGTTGATTGCAGAAGAGCTTGAGGCTGATTGGTCAAAAATTAAAGTAGAACATGCGCCATTGGAGCCGGCATATGGATATCAAGTTACCGGCGGCAGCGACACCATAAGGACCTCCTGGAATACATTGCGAAATGCAGGCGCTATAGCAAAAACAATGCTGCTTGCAGCCGCGGCAAAAACGTGGAATGTCCCGGAAAGTGAGTGTATTGCCGAGCAAAGCTTTATCGTTCATAAACCCAGCCAACGCAAATTAAGTTATGGAGAGTTAGCAAAAGCAGCATCATCTGTTCCTATCCCAAAATCCGTCACGCTTAAAACGCCCGGCCAATTCCGCCTGCTCGGACAGTCAATGCCGAGGCTGGATAACCTGGAGAAAATAAATGGCACTGCTGTCTATGGCATCGATGTAATGTTGCCCGGCTTACTCACCGCCGCTATCAAACATTGTCCGGTTTTTGGCGGAAAATTGAAAAGTGTTGACTCCGGCAACGCGGAGAAAGTAAGTGGCGTTAAAAAAGTGGTAAAACTCGAGGCCGCGGTTGCGGTCGTGGCGGACAATTACTGGTCTGCGCAAAAAGGCCTACAGGCGTTAAATATTGTTTGGGACAAAGGCCCAAATCAAGACGTATCTTCTCAAACCATAAGCACGTCGCTTCAGCAGGCTGTGCACAAAAATGAAAAAATTGTACAAAACAAAGGAGCTGCTGAAGCGGTAATTAATGGCTCATCCAGGATAGTGGAAGCCGTCTACGAACTGCCTTTCCAGGCTCACGCGACAATGGAACCCATGAACTGCACAGCATATGTAAAAGACGGTAAATGCGATGTCTGGGTATCCACACAAGAACCCAGCGGAGCGCAAAATACCGCATTTAACGAAGTATTTTCCGGCCTTGGGAAACAAATTGAAAAACTCAAACAGCGATTGAATGGTGGCCGCCTGGAATCAGTGCGCATTCACAAGACAGCGATTGGCGGCGGCTTTGGAAGAAGATTCAAGAGTGATTATGTCTCTGAAGCGATTAAAATTGCCAAGTCAGTGGATGCGCCGGTTAAACTCATTTGGTCACGTGAGGAAGATATACAACATGACTTTTACCGCCCGGTAACTTTTCATAATATGAAAGCCGCTTTGGATATTGAAGGACTTCCTGCTGCGTGGATCCATCAGTCTGCCGGGCCAAAAGGCTTACATGGCGCTTCCTTTCTTTATAATATTGAAAATGTTCTCACAACAGTATCAAGCATAGATAATATTGTCCCGCTTGGCGCATGGCGTTCTATTCACCACTCATTTAACGCTTTTGCTATTGAATGCTTTATAGATGAACTGGCATACGCGGCAAAGCAGGATCCTGTTGATTACCGGCTCAAGCTTCTAAATAAAGATGAACGCCTTAAAAACGTCGTTGAGCTGGTTGCCGAAAAATCTGATTGGCGTCAGCCAGCGCCTGAGGGGCATTTTCGCGGAATCGCGGCGCTCGAATGTTTTGGAAGTTATGTTGCTCAGGTGGCGGAAATCTCCATGACTAAAACCGACGAAGTAAAAGTTCATCGCGTTGTGTGCGCATTCGATTGCGGACTAATGGTCAATCCAGATACTGTACGGGCACAGATCGAAGGAGGCATCCTTTTCGGTTTAACCGCCGCCATAAAAAGCAGTATTACGATTAAGGACGGCCGGGTTGAACAAAGTAATTTTCACGATTTTCAGTTGATACGGTTAAATGAAACTCCGGAGATAGATATTCATCTCGTTAACAACACTTCCCCGCCTGGCGGTGTTGGTGAAACGCCTGTCCCTCCTATTGCGCCGGCAGTTGCAAACGCGGTTTTTGCGGCGACCGGGAAACGAATTCGATCCCTTCCTGTTACCAAACTAATCTAGTATTCAGCTTGTGCGTTAACCTGGCATGTATTGAATAACGCGTCATGCCATTGCTGAAAAACTACGATTAACGTTTTATCGATTGCTGGTTTTTATCGGAATTCCCGCGCAAGATTTTCTTCACAAATTCTCCATCAATTGCACACAGCTACTACACATAGTTTCGTTTTAATTGAATACTAATAATTTTTTTTAAAACGAACGAACAACACTAATTAAAAACCAGGTCACGCTCGCAGTGTGACAACAATCAAGACTTATTAACCTCCTTCCTTGTAACTGTGACGAGATACGCAAGACAGCAAAACGTCACTTAACAGTTCGTTAGCTGTGTGCGAGATTGTTACATACACCGTGTTACGCACAATACGGGTTGCGTTTTTATTATTATTATAATTTACAGGGAACATCGTGATGTGTACATTTCGTCGTTTGCGGCTTTTTTTAATTCTATTTTTATCTTTGGTTTTATCTGCTTGTGGAGGTAGCGGCGGCGAAGACGGCAACAATCCGCCTGCTCAGCCTGATACCAATAACGAGATCACTACCACTGTTTTTAATGGCAGCGTTGGAGATGGCCCGGTTACCGGCGCACAAATTACTATCTATGACAACACCGGAAATGTAATTGATACCACAACCAGCAGCACATCTGCGAACTATCAAATAACTGTCCGGACCGGTAAAAAATCTTATCCTTTGTGGTTTCATGCCAGTGGCGGTAATGACGTTGTATCAAACTCGACGCCTGATTTCGTGCTGAAATCCGCCGCAATATCGCCGGCGGACAAAAAAAATATTAACATTAATCCATATTCCACTTTTATAGTGCAAACAGCATTGGACATGGATGGAGGACTGACATCAGCCAACCTGGCGTTAGCCACTCACCATGCATTGAATACACTAAACTTTGGTTTGGACACTTCATTAATATCTGATCCATTGGGCATTGAACTCAATGACGCCAACATCGCCAATTTTATTAAATCCGCAGAAGCCCTTGGAGAAACCGTGCGGCGCACACGCTCAGCGTTGCAGACCCAAAATGTTACCGTAACGGCCGACGGCATCGTAAACGCAATCTCGGCAGACATTACTGATGGCGTCATCAATGGCGAGGGAACAGCCGGCGTTAATCCGCGAATATCAGCCACATGGAACCTGATCGTTGCCGACGTTGGCCTCGAAGCGATGGTTAACCATCTAAAAGTCAATGGCGTGGATGCAACCGCGGCGCTGGACAACGCGATTTTCACCAGCGTGCCTGAAGCGGCCGCCAATGCAACAACCGCAAACGTAACCATTAATCAAAATCTGATTGATATGGTCAATCTGTCTGTTCAAGCGGCCCGGACGATCAACACCGGTAATGATCTTTTAAATCTGGAAACCGCACTTGACGGATTGGCATCAGATTCTTTACCGGCAGCAATTGAAGCCGGATTACCGGCAAGCTACGAGCAGACTATTGACAGTGTTATAAGCCAATTGTATTCCCTGACCGATTCTGAAGTTGCAGCAATAAATGCAACAATAGCGAACGGCGGAAGCGGCACCGGACCCACCACGCCCCCACAAACAGACGCCATTGTTATGGTCAGCACAAATGCTGACTTAAGCAATGCGCAGCCATTGCAGGGAACAACTTTAGAAGGAAATGTCTATATCTTCTTCCAGGAAGGATACGATTGGGCGGCCAGAGGAATCAGCCGGGTCGATTTCTATTGCTGTAAAAACAGTTCTTTCCCCCACACTGTGTTTCCATCTGATACAACGGCTCCTTACAGTGTGAACGTTGATTTGTCGCAGTACCAATCAGGCACCTTTGAATTGTATGCAGATGTGTTTTACAGTGATCAATATGCGCCCGTTGAATTTTATTCTTACTTTAATGTTAGTAATTCAAACACCACCACACCGCCAAATAATCCGCCTGTAATCAGCGGTAGTCCGGCCATTTCTGTCTATGAAAATGCCGGCTACAGCTTCACTCCAACAGCCAGTGATAGTGACGGAGACCCGCTGACGTTCAGTATCACCAATAGACCATCCTGGGCGACGTTTAATGCCGCCACGGGACGCCTATCGGGAACACCTTCAAGCGCAAATGTCGGCACCTACTCCAATATCGTCATCAGCGTGTCGGATGGCACGGCGTCAGCTTCGCTCAACGCCTTCAGCATCGCCGTGATGTCCCAGCCGGTGACTCCAATTAACAATCCGCCGGTAATCAGCGGAAACCCGGCCATTTCTGTCTATGAAAATGCCGGCTACAGCGTCACTCCAACAGCCAGTGACAGTGACGGAGACCCGCTGACGTTCAGTATCACCAATAGACCATCCTGGGCGACGTTTAACACCGCCACGGGACGCCTATCGGGAACACCTTTAAGCGCAAATGTCGGCACCTACTCCAATATCGTCATCAGCGTGTCGGATGGTACGGCTTCAGCGTCGTTAAACGCCTTTAGCATCACCGTGATGTCCCAGCCGGTGACCACAGGATCTGCAACATTGAACTGGACACCGCCGACGGAATATACCGACAATTCACCATTAACAGATCTTGCAGGCTATAAAATCTATTACGGAACCACCGCCGGTTACTACCCCAATCAAATACCGGTAACCAATCCGGGACTGACATCGTATGTCGTGGAAAATCTGACCAGAAGTGCGACATACTATTTTGTTATCACATCCGTCGATGGGTCCGGCAGGGAAAGCAGCT
>JAKEGK010000308.1 GCA_022627515.1 Gammaproteobacteria bacterium | reverse complement strand
GGTGGAAGTTACACCTCATTTTGTTCGCTTGCGGAAAAAATTATTGACGGAAAATGACCGTAAGCGGGCGTCACGCATGGTGGCGGGCGCATAACAGGTTCACAAGTCAAATACCGGCTTGAATGATTATTCATCAACTGATTCCCATGCAGTGCGGGTTCGTGTTACAAATGCGCTTCTGATCCGGTTTTGCAGAGGGTGTGGCGCACCCAGTTAATCAGATTCTGGAATCCCGCCACGGGCAATACTTACCGCGCAGCAAAATCCGATGTTGGAATAACGACAATAACCTGAGGGAGGGGATTTCCTATGGTCGGTAAAAAGAATGTGGTATTCGGATTCTTGTTTCTGGTTATTACGGCAGCGTTGGGGCCGTGGATGATCACTAAATACAGTCCCGGAGAAGCGGATGCCCAGGCTGAAAAGCAAAATTTCGTCGGCCGGCTGCAGTCACTGAAAGCGGACAATTTCGAGGAAAACCTTGAACCTCTGCCGCCGGAGGAACTTGCCAAGGCGAATACCGACGGCATCCTCGCCTTGAATAAACTGGTCAACGCCCGCCAGCCCATTGACCTTATCCGCAGCGGTCCGCACGTACATGGAAACCTTGAAGCTTTGTTGAATATCGTGGTGGGTATTGCATTATGTTTTATCGCCGTAGGACGCAAGTTCAAGGAAGCGATCAGCTGGATATTTATCCTTGGCACATTACTGCATTCCGGCATATTGTTCATTGCCGTGATGCTGGACCAGACGTGGGCATTTTCTGTTTTGGGGACCGGCATCGGACCGGTTCTGATACTGCTGGGATTGCTTTTGGCGGGTGTCGCGGCAGCGATGGGACTCCGGGCGGAAGTTGTAAAGGACTAGGCTCAGGCTGCGGCAAGAAAGAATGCACCGAATCTTGCATCCTATAGCCATGAAACGCAGTAAAACAGCAGCCGTCAAAAACAACCGTTAACCAAAAGGTATCAGTGTGCAGGGTTTATATCCTCGAATTAAACCGTACGCAACGCATCAAATTAAAGTAGATCCCCCCCATATTCTGCATGTGGAAGAAGCGGGTGTGCCTGAAGGCATCCCGGTATTGTTTGTGCACGGCGGCCCCGGCGCGGGTTGCCTGCCCTATCACCGCACGTTTTTTGATCCCCAGATTTACCGCATTATTCTGTTTGATCAGCGCGGCTGCGGGCGCTCCATTCCCCATGCGGAGCTGCGGGCCAATAACACGCAGGCGCTGGTGCAGGATATGGAACGCATCCGCGAGTTTTTGGGGATCGAACGCTGGATCTTATTTGGTGGATCCTGGGGCTCGACCCTGAGCCTGGTTTATGCCCAAACCCATCCGGAAAAAGTCATGGGTCTGATTTTACGGGGCATATTTTTGTGCCGCCCCAGGGAGATTGACTGGTTCTATCAGGAAGGCGGCGCGTCCAGAATTTTTCCCGATCACTGGCGGGAATTCGCGGCGGTTATACCGGAAGAAGAGCGCGGTAACATGGTGGCTGCTTACTATAAACGTTTGACAGGAGAAAACGAACTCGCGCGCATGGCGGCCGCCAAGGCCTGGTCCAAATGGGAAGGGCAGACTTCAACCCTGCAACCCAGTAATTCCGTTGTCTCGACATTTACCGAACCTTTTACCGCCGTCAGCCTGTCCCGCATCGAATGCCATTATTTTATGAATAACAGTTTTCTTGAGCCCAACCAGATATTGAATAACGCCCACAAGCTGGCGAATATACCCGGCGTTATCGTGCAAGGGCGTTACGATATCGTGTGCCCCATGGAAAGCGCCTGGGAACTGCATAAAGCCTGGCCGGATGCGCAAATGCATATCATTCCTGACGCGGGGCATTCCGCCACCGAAGCCGGCATCATTGACGCCCTGGTGCGCGCCACCCGGCAGTTCGCCGACAAATTCAAACCCAGCGCATGACGGCCTTTTCCATTTTGCCGGCCATCTGACGTGATTGCGTTGCTGCAGCGGGTAACCCGGGCGAAAGTCGAAGTTGATCACCAGACCGCCGGGGAAATTCAGCAGGGCCTGCTCGTGTTCATCGGTGTGCAAAAGCATGACACGCCGCAGAGTGCCGCTCGCCTGGTGGAACGTTTGCTGGGTTACCGCGTGTTTGCCGATGCCGAGGGGAAGATGAATCTCAGCGTGCGGGATATCAAGGGTGGTTTGCTGCTGGTTCCGCAGTTCACACTGGCGGCGGACACCAAGAAAGGCATGCGGCCCAGTTTTTCTTCCGCAGCCGCGCCGGATGCAGGCCAGCAACTATTTGATGAACTGGTGAGCATGACCAGAGAGCAATATGACAAGGTTGCCACCGGAGTATTTGGCGCGGATATGCAGGTATCTCTCACCAATGATGGACCGGTAACGTTTTTGATAACGACCTGAAAATTTTTTTTAAAAACTCCTGGAGCGGGTGTATTGGCAAAATTACAACAGCGGCCTTCGATAGAACTATCGGCCAGGCTCCGGAACTTCAGCGATTATTAATTCTCAAACAGCATTAAACATCAGAGTCTTTGGGGATAAATTCCATGCAAAATAAACCGGGAAAGCTTCGCAAGTTGTTACAAAACAATCGAGGATTGATTGTATTTGCATTTTTGATGGTGGTGTTCCGCGGCGCGATCGCCGACTGGAACGTGGTGCCCACGGGTTCGATGAATCCCACGATCATTGAAGGCGACCGAATTCTGGTCAACAAGCTGGCCTATGATGTCAACCTGCCTTTTACCACCTTTAGCCTGTTGCAATTGGGTAATCCCGGACGCGGTGATATTGTGGTATTTGAATCCGGGAAAGCCGGCAAACGTCTGGTTAAACGTGTCGTTGCAGTGCCGGGTGACGTTGTCCTTATGCGTGACAATCACCTGATAATTAACGGTGAGGCCGCTGTTTACCAACCGCTTGGGCAGCGGACGCCGGATAATCCGGATAGCGCGGAAACATTGCCGGCGGCAGCGCCTGTCACTGTCACTGAATCCATACTGGAATATTCGCACCCTGTTCAGTTGTTACACCGGCACCGCTCACCCCTGCAAAACTTTGGTCCGGTCACTGTACCCGATGATCACTACCTGATGATGGGTGATAATCGCGACAATAGCGCGGATTCGCGGGTCTATGGTTTTGTGCCGCGCGGTGAAATTACCGGTCAGGCCAAACGCGTCCTGTTTTCCCTGGATTACAATCGTTATTACCTGCCCCGGGCGGAACGTGTGCTGACACCGCTGCTATAGCTGTGTAAACGTCACATATCTCAAGCCGGATTTGCATGGTATCATTCGCCACGCCATGATCGATTGGAACCATACTTATGCCGCGGTCTGGCGGCCGCGTAAATCACACCTGCGCCCGGTGCATCATATTGATCCCATTGCTCTGGATGATCTGGTGGGTGTTGATCTTCAAAAACAACGCCTGCTGGATAACACGCGGCGTTTTCTGGCCGCTAAGCCCGCCAATAACGCCTTGCTCTGGGGCGCGCGGGGCACCGGTAAATCTTCCCTGATCAAGGCGGTGTGCAATGCCTGTAAAGATCAGGGATTGCGGATCATCGAGGTGGATAAAACCGACCTGTTATCGTTGCATGATATCGTGGATGATATCCGGGAACTTCCTCAACGTTTCATTCTTTATTGTGATGACCTGTCCTTCGAGAATAACGAGACTGCTTATAAACCTCTCAAAAGCGTGCTGGAAGGTTCGATTGAACTTCCGCCCCGCAACGTCTTGCTGTACGCCACATCCAACCGCCGCAATCTTGTTCCGGAAACCATGCAGGATAACCTCGCATCTGCTCATATCCATGGTGAGGTCCACTACGCAGACGCCATTGAAGAGAAAATTTCCCTGGCCGATCGGTTTGGATTGCGCCTGTCTTTTTACAGTATTAATCAACAGGATTATCTGGCGATAGTCGATAGTTATTTCAAGGATTACCGGGGCGACCGCGGGGTGCTGCGCAAAGAGGCGCTGCGGTTTGCGGCGGAGCGCGGCGCGCGCAGCGGGCGTGTGGCGAAACAGTTTTTCTGTTTTTATTCCGCAAGGGACTGATTCAGGTTTGTGAACTGTAAGCCCAGCTTTCCGTCAGGCGTTTTTTGTATTCGCTCACGGCGTGCCTGATGGCGTGAATCTGCTGTTTCTGCAACTCCTTGGCAATTGCCGCTCCCTTTAATCCGGATTCCGCAATACTTTTTGCATTCACCCCGTTTGCCGCATTGAATGCCGTGCGCAACAATTGCGCCTGCGGGTAGGGCTTGTTTTCGAAACCCAGGCGGCCGCGGGCGTCGGCTTCGCAGGCAACCAGAAATTGCTGGAACCGCTCCGGCTTGCGGAAGGCGTCAATGCTTTTAAACAGTTTCAGGATAGTGGCGGCGCGCAGTTCATTGGCGCGGTGGCAATGCAAATGGTAGCGGGCTACATGAGCGGCCAGTTCCCGGTAGTCATTGGGAACGCGTATGCGGTCGCACAGCGCGTTAATCAGCGGCACGCTGTTTTCCTCGTGGTCAACATGTTTTGGCCATTGTTCTTTGGGTGTGACGCCTTTGCCAAGATCATGGGTCAACGCTGCAAAGCGGGTCACCGGATTGTCCGTCAGTCTTGCCGCCTGCTCCAGCACCATCATGGTGTGAATGCCGGTATCTATTTCCGGGTGGTGTTTTTCCGGTTGCGGCACCCCATACAATTGATCAATCTCGGGAAAAAGTTTTTTCAGCGCGCCGCACGCGCGCAGCGTGATGAAGAACTGCTGTGGCGCGTCCGCCGCCAGAGCGGTTTCCAGTTCTTTCCACACGCGTTCCGGAACCAGCGCGTCTACTTCACCGGAGGCGACCATGGCGCGCATTAACGCAAGCGTTGAATCCGCGACAATGAAATCCATGGACGCAAAGCGCGCCGCGAAGCGCGCAACCCGTAATATTCTGACCGGGTCTTCACAGAATGCGTCAGACACATGGCGCAGGATGCGCTGATCCAGATCCAGGATGCCGTTGCAGGGATCGATGATATTGCCGTCTTCGTCTTCGGCCATGGCGTTAATGGTCAGATCGCGGCGCCGCAGATCCTCTTCAAGTGTCACATCACTCGAGGCGTGAAATTCAAAACCCTTATAACCGGGCGCGGTTTTACGTTCGGTGCGCGCCAGCGCGTATTCCTCGTGGGTCTCGGGGTGCAGGAACACCGGAAAATCCCTGCCTACTTGTTTGAAGCCCTTGCGCAGCATTTCTTCCGGGGTCGCGCCGACCACCACCCAATCTTTTTCCCTGGGCGTAAATCCCATTAATTTGTCACGCACGGCGCCGCCTACCAGATAAATTTTCATACCGCCTTCAGAGTCCGGGTGTTACTATAGATTGTTACTATAGATTATGTTTTTTGATTGAACGCGAATCACCAAACAGTAAACGAACAGCTAAGGCACAACTAAAGCACAACTAAAGCCGCTTTACCG
>JAKEGK010000307.1 GCA_022627515.1 Gammaproteobacteria bacterium | reverse complement strand
TCCGGAATTAACAAGAATTTATTTTTCAATATGCCTGATCAAGCAACAGATTTTATGTCGTCCTATCCGCTTTCGGTGCAGCAGCGCGTGCATAGGGAATGGGATGCATTGGTTGAGCGCATGGAAGACAATGCGTGGATTGCAACCCATCTTCTACCCCGCCAACCGGAAATATTCCGCGTATGGGCATTAAGTGAATTCGTCAGTCTTCTCTGCGTCACTTATCCCGCCGTACTGCAGGATCTTATTAACTCCAACGATTTGTTCCGGCGCTACCCGGATGGTTATTACACTCAAACTCTGCGGCATCAATTGGCGCCGCTTGAGTCCGAAACCCGGTTGCATCAGTGCCTGAGGCGGTTTCGAAACCGGGAAATGCTGCGTATCGCCTGGCGTGATATTTGTGGACACGCTGATCTTATGCAAACCATGTACGATTTATCGAGCCTGGCGGATGCCTGTATTTCGGAAAGCCTGCACACTCTGCATCATTGGCTGGCGAAAGATTTGGGACAGCCACAGGATAGCCGGGGTAAAAGTCAGCGCATGCTGGTGCTGGCAATGGGTAAATTGGGCGCCTATGAGCTGAATTTTTCCTCTGATATTGACCTGATTTTCGTTTACCCCAAGGGAGGTGAAACCAGCCACGCCACACGGCCGGTCACGAATGAGCAATTTTTTACCCGCTTAAGCAAACAGTTGATCGCCGCTCTGGACAAACGCACCGAGGACGGTTTTGTGTTCCGGGTGGATATGCGGTTAAGGCCGTTTGGCGAAAGCGGGCCGCTGGTGGTCAATCTGGAGGCGCTGGAGAATTATTATCAATCGCATGGCAGGGACTGGGAGCGTTATGCATTCATCAAAGCGAGGGTTGTGACCGGCGATCCGGAACCCAGCAATGAACTGGTCCGCATGCTAAAGCCCTTTGTGTACCGCCGCTACCTTGATTATGGCGCTTACGAGTCGCTGCGGGAAATGAAGCAATTGATCGTTGCCGAAGTTGAGCGCAAGGGACTGAAGGACAATATCAAGCTCGGCGCGGGCGGGATTCGCGAGATAGAATTTATCGGCCAGACATTCCAGTTGATCCGTGGCGGGCGCGATACCGAGCTGCAACAAAAACAGATCCTGCACACCCTGGATGTATTAAGCGATAAAAAACAGTTGCCGGTGTTTGTGGTGCAGGAATTAAAAGCGGCCTATGAGTTTCTGCGCACCGTTGAACATCGCCTGCAAGAGGTGCGTGACGCGCAAACCCATCGCCTGCCGAATGATGCCGACGAGCAGGCGTGTATTGCCTTATCGATGGGGTTTGCGTCGTGGGAAGATTTCTTCAAACAGCTGCAATTACATCGCCGGCGGGTGCGCAATCATTTCGATCAGGTATTTGAATCGCCGCAAATTTCCCAATCCGATGCGGTGGACAAATCACTGCAACTCAAGCAAATCTGGCTGCAAAAGCTGGATGACGACAAGGCGCGGCAATTGCTGGCAGAACTGGGATACGAACAATCCGGCAGCGCGGTGGATACACTCAAAGCGCTTGGATCGGCATCCAGTACCCACGCATTGTCACAGACAGGGCGGCAACGCCTCGATGCGCTGATGCCGCTGTTAATTGCAGCCGTTGCGCCAACGCGGGATGGGCATGAAGTTTTAAAACGTATTCTGGAATTAATACAAGCCATCAGCCGGCGCTCCAGTTACCTCGCATTATTGCTGGAAAGTCCCATGGCGCTGTCGCAACTTATCAAGTTGTGCGCGGCCAGTCCCTGGATTACTCATCAACTCAGGCAACATCCGTTGTTACTGGATGAGTTGATGGATCCGCGCGCCTTGTATCATCCGCCCAAGCGTGAAGAGCTGGAACAGGATCTGGCGCGGCGTCTTGCGCACATCGCGCCGGATGATCTTGAGCAGCAGATGGACGTTTTGCGTAATTTCAAGCAGATAAATGTATTGCGCGTGGCGGCGGCGGATGTCTCCGGCGCGGTGCCGCTGATGATTGTCAGCGATCATTTGACGTATATCGCCGAAACGGTTGTTAACAGCGCGCTGGAGCTCGCCTGGAATCATATGGTTAAACGTCACGGCGTACCCGGCGGCGGGACTGACCCGGTTGCAAGGCAACACTTTGCCGTTATCGCTTACGGCAAGCTGGGCGGGCTTGAGCTGAGTTATGGTTCTGATCTGGATCTGGTGTTTTTATACGACGCCGATGCCAATGGGTACACCGGCGGGGAAAAATCCGTTGCAAACGCCGTATTTTACGCGCGCCTGGGTCAGCGCCTGATTCATATTCTGACCGCCTTTACGCCGGCCGGTAATTTGTATGAGGTCGACATGCGGTTACGTCCCAGCGGTGAATCGGGATTACTGGTTACGCACATTGACAGTTTTATGGAATATCAGCTCAAGCAGGCCTGGACCTGGGAACACCAGGCGCTGGTTCGCGCCAGGCCGGTTGCGGGTGATACGCAGGTCATCGACCGGTTCAACCATATGCGCGAACAGGTGCTTATGCAGCCTCGGGACCGGGAGAAATTACGCGCCGACGTCGTTGAAATGCGTGAGCGCATGAGAAAGGAATTGGTGCATACGGGAGCCGGTTTTTTTGACCTGAAACAAAGCGAGGGAGGTATCACTGATATTGAATTTATGGTCCAATACGTGGTTCTGGCCTGGGCGGCAAGTTATAAGAATCTGGTAACTTTTAGTGATAATATCCGCATCCTGGACGCGATCGCCGCAAATGGTTTGTTAAGCCTGGATGAGTGCCAGGACCTGGCGGATATCTACCGGCAGTTCAGATCCGACATTCACAAAATGGCGCTGCAGGAACAGCCTGCGGTAGTTAGTGAAGAAAAAGTAGCCAGGCAACAGGCGCTTGTTTGCGAAATCTGGCGCAAGCATATGTTGGGCGGCGTGTGATTTTCATCGGGATCGCAGTCGGACTCGACTCTAATTTGAACTTTAACAGGTAAGGAGAAGCAGTATGTCGTTAGATGACCGCGACGGCGTCATCTGGTTGGACGGAAAATTTGTCCCGTGGCGCGACGCCAAGATTCATGTTTTAACTCATACCCTGCATTATGGCATGGGTGTTTTTGAAGGTGTGCGCGCGTATAAAGCCGAACAAGGCACCTGTATTTTTCGTCTCAAGGAACATACGAACCGGTTGTTTCGCTCCGCGCACATCATGAACATGCGGATTCCGTTTGATAAAGACACCATTAACAACGCGCAGCGGGCGGTGGTGCGCGAGAACAAACTGGAAACCGCGTATCTGCGCCCGATGTGTTTTTATGGTTCGGAAGGATTGGGTTTGCGCGCGGATAATCTCAAAGTGCATGTCATGATCGCAGCGTGGTCCTGGGGCTCGTACCTGGGGGCGGATGGCCTGGAAAAAGGCATCCGTATCAAAACCTCGTCCTTCACCCGGCATCATGTCAATATTGCCATGTGCAAGGCCAAAGCGAATGGACAATACATTAATTCCATGCTGGCGCTGCAGGAGGCGATGGGCTGCGGCTACGACGAAGCGTTACTGCTGGACCCGGAAGGTTATGTTGCTGAAGGCAGCGGCGAAAATATTTTCGTGGTGCGCGATGGCGTTATCTATACGCCGGAATTGACATCCGCACTGGATGGTATTACCCGCGACACGATTATTCGCCTGGCCGGTGAGTTTCATATCCCGGTGAAGGAAAAGCGTATCACCCGTGATGAAGTATATATCGCTGATGAAGCGTTCTTTACCGGTACCGCCGCGGAAGTCACGCCGATCCGGGAACTGGATAACCGGACCATTGGTAGCGGCAGCCGGGGATCTATCACCGAAAAGCTGCAATCCGCCTATTTTGACCTGGTGCATGGCCGGGCTGAGAAACATCGGGATTGGTTAACCCCGGTCATATAACAAAGTTATTATCCAGAAACAGCTAGCAGTCTTTGGAGCAAGCAATAATGAGTGAGCCGCAAGCGCCGAATACAAAAAACGAAAAAGTAGCCAATGCTCAACAACGCTATGAAATCACCCGGGATGACCTGCCGCTGCATTGTCCGATGGAGGGAATGAGTTTATGGAATTCCCATCCCAGGGTTTATATACCAATGGACAACGGCCGTGGGAAATGCCCGTATTGCGGGGCGGAATATGTGTTGCGGGATTGATTTTGGCGGGAGTAACTCAATCACTGTAATTATACGAAGCAATAAAAGCAACAATAGTGACTGCTGATCAGCGCCATGTTTAATGGCGGGCTTGTTAAAATATCTGTCATTTTTTTCATCTGAGTCCCTGTCACCGGAAGTGCCGGATGGTTATTG
>JAKEGK010000306.1 GCA_022627515.1 Gammaproteobacteria bacterium | reverse complement strand
GCCAAGTACGTCCGGCAAATCCGCCGCAAGGTTCTTCACGACGCTGATCCTGTGCATGCCCAGTTGGTGGTTGACGATCGCCAGCGCGTTTTCAACAGAGCTGTTTACATTAATTGGCGCAAACTCCGCTTTTTCCGCGCGGGCGAATTTCATCAGATTCTCAATGATTGATTTGCAGCGCCGGGTTTCCTTTTCGATGATCTGCATGTTTTTGAGCAGCGGATTGTCCTTATCCATTTGCCTTATCGCCAGTTGCGCATAACCCAGAATGCCTGTAAGCGGATTCTTGACTTCATGAGCGATGCCGGCGCTCAGCTGGCCGAATGCGGACATCTTCTCCGATTGAACCAGCGCCATATTGGCCTGTTGCAGTTTTTCCTCGCGCGTCCGCAGTTCCGATGACATGTTATTGAATGAGTCAGCCAGTTTCCCGATTTCGTCGTTGGCATCGATGCTGACCTGAATCCCAAATTCGCCCTTACCCACTTCCCTGGTTGCCTGCGACAGTTTCTCGATCGGCCGGGTTATGCGGCGGGCCCAGATGAGGCTCACAACCGCCGCGGCCAGCAATAATATAAATGTGACGCCCACCAGGTTTGTAAATAACGATCTCGCGGTCAAAAACGCGGTGGACTTGGGAATCTGCACCACCACGAGCGCGCTGCCCATCGCCGTCTGGGCAAATCCTCCGATCAAATCCACGTTATCAACAGCGTACTCTCTGGTCATTACAACCGTATGCTGCTTTCTTATTTTATCCAAATCCGGAATTTGCGGACCATTAGTGGAAGTCTGCGACAATTTTGGATCCGCATGCGTTAACAGGTTATTTGCGCTGTCGAGCATAAAACTGTTGTATACCTTGGAGCGCCTGGTGATATCGAGCATGCGGTTGATGCGTATGTTGCCCGCGACAACCACTTTCTCCCCGTCCGGCAACGCATAGGCGCTGGCCAGGGTGAATGTGGGCAGTTTTTCCGATATCGTCGAGTTCTTGATGTAAACCTTGCCTTGATATATTTCCTGCAAAGGCAAGGGATTCCAGCTGCGGAACGCCGACATTTCCCTTTCTGACAAACCGGCCTGTTCCAATGTCACCGAATCAAACAGCGTTACCTGCTTGCTGTCGCTGTCAATCAGCAATACTGAAACCAGTTCCGGAAACTCCCCGAACAGGCCCTGCAGATAATCCACCTTGCTTTTCCGTTCCAGGTCCCGGTCAGCCATGATGCGGGCAAACACGTTGAGCCGCTCATGATAACTGGTCAACAGCGCGTTGGTTTCCTGCGCCGCATGCACGGCAACCATGGAAATCAGGTCATGGATGTATTCCTTTTTGTCATCATGGAAAAGATTTGACATGGTAAAGGTGATCAAACTCACCACTGTTGTTGTCACAAACAGCAATATGAGCAGGAGTTTGTATCTGATTGGTATCTGTAATTTCATTGCTGTACCCAACGCTATTTGCCGATAATGTTCACGATTTTACTCTGATAGCTGCTGTTGCCCGCGGTATCGACCGCTTCCACGACCACGGTGTTGGAACCTTTATCCAATTGCAGCTGGTACTCGAACACGCCTTCTCCACCCACTTTAACCGGCTGGTTGTTGATAAAGACCCTGCTGCCGGGCTCGGTTTTTCCCTTGATGGCGAACGTTCTTTTCATCGAAGTATCCGGCGGCATTTCGACCTGCAACTCAGGCGGGATGTTGTCCCGGATGACACTGAATGTCCTTGACTCGTTGAAGTCGCCTTCGACCCAGCCATTTTCAGCGCGCACTCTCCAGTAATACATGCCCTGTTTCAGGTTGCCATGCATCAGGTAGGTGGATTTGACTTTTTCACTGGTTATCACGTCCTTGAAGTGACGATCCCTTGCAACCTGCACGGTATAGGCGTCCGCATTGGCTTCCTTGCTCCATACAAACTTCACCGCTGGCGGCAATTCGTTGTAATAGAAGCTTGCGCCATCGGTTGGTGTGACAGGCTTCACGCTTCCCGGAGGAACCTGTAGTTCCGATGGTTCTTCTCCAGGTGTTACGGTATAGGCTTCAAACGGATTGACGCTGACTTTCCTGCCTTTATCAACGATGACGGCCTGCCCTTCCAGCACGGTTACCGTGGAAGTTTTGTCCGGGTTGATTTTATATTTAAACAATGTGGCTTTGTCTTTTTGCGCCGACATCACTTTGGTAACAGCATTCTGGGAACGAATTTCCATTTGCATCCGCTTGCGCGACGTAGCGCTGATTTTACCCCTCAGTTCACCCGCAAACACCAGGATGCGCGTCAGTTTTTCCCGCAATAACGGGTCGTCATTCATGCGCTTGATGATAACCAGTGAATTCTCGCCAAGGTCGATATAATTTTCTTCATCAAAGCGTATCAACGCCCTGGCTTGTTCAAACGTCTGAATCGCATCGCGGCTGTACAAATTCATGCCGGAACTGGCGTTCGCCCAGGAGATGGTATCGGCCGGTTTCCTCTTGACGGATCTATGCACAGACTCGAGATTCGCGGCAATCTCCGTGTCCGCCGTCAGCGCCTCTGACTGTCCGTTGTATTCAACCGCCAGCACCGGATTACTGGAAAACATGCCTTTGGTGCCGGCCAGCAGTCCTTGTTCATCAACGATATATTTCAGTGGCGTACCGAGGGGAAAAACCAGGTTAAGGAATGTCAGCAGCAGCAGGAACGCGCTGAACACCAGCACCAGCACCAGCGGTATTTCAAGCGAGTTTCTCAGGATATTTTTTACAGCAAACGCCGTCACGATTAACGCCTATACTGCGGAATGTGTTGCCGCGCCAGTTACAGAGTAAGTTGCAGCGGATAAATTAGTCAACATACCATTTCACCATTAAGTCCTGGCTATATCCGCGCCTTAGTAAATTGCCTGCAGGCGAAGATAAAAACCTTTCACTGAATAATCATTATCCGAGAATTCGTTATCTGAAAAGTCTGTAAAGTTATAACCGATACCTAACCGGGTAAAACGATTGGCGCGCCAGGCGAGCTCCGTGAGCCAGCCGCTCCGTTCATCATCGGCCTCGTCCTGTTGCAATGTCCGGTATTCCACGCCCCAGTCGAAGTTTTTCCACAAACGCAGATTTAACCGGTGAATTGACAGGAAGGTTGTTGTCTTCGCGTCCGGCATGCCGTCAATGGCTTCGTGCTTGACTTTAATAGCTTCTTTATCGACCCATTCAATGTATTGGTTAAGCTCCCAGGACCATTCCATGGAGAAAACATCCAGTCGCGTTTTCTCCGTAAGCGACAGGCTCGCCAGCGCAGGACGGCGGTCATCAATCACCGTGAAGCGCGCCAGCCCGTTGAACATATCACTGGATACCGGCCGGTAAGCCAGTCCGATGGATTTTTCAGTAAACCGCGCGACCGTCTGGTCGCTGTCATCATTTGTGGAGCGGCTGTGGTTGAATTTGGCCAGCAAACTATAGTCCGGATTGAGTTTCAACTCCGCGGTATTGCTCGTTACAAACTGCATGATATCCATATCACCCCATTGACGGCGGTACTCTTCACGCGAACTGATGGACCAGCCGGAAGCATGGCGATAGCTGAAACCGATCGCCAGCGCATAATGATTGGCGTTGCCGGTAGTGGAATTATCCGTGTAACCGTATTCGCCCGAGAACCGGATATTAAATCCTTCATCTATGGTCCAGTTGCTGCGTGTGCCCACCACGGAAACATCACGTCCCTGCTGCGACGCCTGTTCGCGCTGATACTCGGTATACACTTTGGTATTCTTGCTGGCGTCGCTTTCGGCGCCGGTCACCATTGTCGTGGAATGCGTCAGGCTGTCGGATTGGACACGCTCAGTTAAATACAACCTGGTATTTCCTGTTCTGAAATTGATGGACGCTTCCGCCGCATCGCCCAGCGATCCATGCGTTACGCTGCCGTCCAGGCCCAGCGTCGGTGTGATCTGATAACCCACACCCAAACTGGTCTGATCGTTTTCCTGACCGGTCAATGTTTGCTGGTGCTTGAGAGAAGTGGTCAGATAATCTGTTGGCTTCCAGGACAGTTCCGCCGCGCCTAAACTGTTTTCCTCCTCCGCCATATCCGCGATGCGGTTTTCACGCGCCTGATAACCACCGCTAATGCTCCAGCGGTTGCCCTGATGCTTCCATTGAATATCGGTCAACATGGATTCGCGCTGATTGTTGCCGGACAACAGCGAACCGTCACTAACCGGCTCTTCCTGATGATAATTCAGGGTAATGTGATCGGATGCGGTGGGTTTCATGCCCAGATTGACGCCCGCTTTACGCGTGCCGCTTTCGCTGGCCGTGCTGATGGAACTGAATTGCGGTTCCAGCTGCTTGACGTAACCACTCACGTTCAGGCCATACGTTGCACCCAGCATGCCGCCAATATCCAGTTCGGCCGCGGCCTTCCACGCGCCGCCCTTTTGGACACCGTTGTTGACGGATTCCACGTAGCTTAAACCGCCGTCGCTGCTTATATAAGTTACGCCTTCCGATCCCGTGCTTTGCGCCGCTTCGGCCACAATGCGCGAATGCTTGCCCAGCCGGATTTCCGCATCCACACCCTGCAATTCATACTGGTTCGTTGCTAACCGGTCATCGACATAAGTGGCGCCCAACGCCACGCTGTCGCCCAGTTGTTTCCGCACATAGGCGCCGCTGGCGGTATTTTCAAACGATGCGCTTTGCGCTTCGTAATCGATCTGGATAAAGACCGGGTGCCCGGCCACGATAGATTGATTGAACAGGCCGTTGTCATCGGACACGCTGGAAACAGGCCGGTTGAACATAATGCGTCCCAGCTCATAATTGACGCTGTAATCGGCATTCTGAACCTGTGTCACCTGGCTCAGGGTCAAACCGGTATCCTTGTCGCGCACGACAATCACTACCTGCTCGCTGCCCTCGATAATATCATTGCGGCTGAGATAGTAGAGTGATCCGCCGGTCGCCCTGACCTCGTCATGAATATGCACCTGACGGGTTTGCGCGCCAAACAACACCAGTTTGACATCGGGGCTGCCATATTGCGTTTTCGCAACCGATTGGTAAGCCAGCTTCGCGCCGTACAAAGTGCGCTGGTAGCGGCTCAACTCCGTATCAGAGAGGCTGAGCTGGTAACTGCCGATCAGCGCATCCAATTCGTCACTTTGCACGGCCAGGTAGAATTTGCCCTGGTTTTGCCCGTCGTAAGTTACCGTGCCGTTATCGCCATAAACCGGGTAAATCTTGTCGGGATCGATGTTACGCAGCAGATGCTCATTGCCTTTCTCATCCAGATTATCAAACAGGTGACCGATTTCCTGCTGCTGGCTGTCATACGCGGACTTGACCAGATACTTGCCGGCTATGGTGCCCCTCAGATAGTACGCCACGCGCCCTTGCGTGTAAAAACCGTCCTGTTTGCCGTCCCCGGTGTTTTCCAGGTAGCCGCTGGAATTGAGTTCGCTCACTTTGCCATCGGCGAATGCCAGCAGGAATATTTCCTCGTCCACCACTTCAATTTCCCGCGACAGCACTCCGGTGTTGCCTTCTGCGTCAGTCGCGGGGATGACCAGCAGGTTGACGCCCTTTTCCAGCGCAATCAATTTTGAGAATTTTCCGCCGCTGTCGACTTCCGTTACGATGCCGTTAATCTGCAATTGGTTGCCAGGTTCCGTGACGCCCGCCACGATGAATTCCCTGGAGGTCAGCTTTTTACCCTGTGCCGGCAGTTGCACGCTGAGACTGGGTATGCGGTTTACCGCAATGATGCGGCTGCCATCCTGATTTTTATCCGACACCGACACTTCGAGTTGCACGACTTTCGAATAACCACGCGGATTGGTGACCACAAAATTAAATGTGTTTTTGCCAATATCAAGATTTAACAGCGTATTGAACCGGCCGTTGCCGCGCACTCTTTGCGGCAAACCTTCAAACAGCACTTCGTTACCGGGTTCGGTGCGCGCTGTCAGCAGATAGGTCACGGCGGATCCATTATCAGTAAGATCCGGTTCTTCATCGTCGTTATAAAATTCATGTTTTCGGTCGGAAGCGCCGTAAGTCAGCACGGAGCTGGCGCCGGGGTCGAGAATCTCCAGGCTCGGCAGCTCAATCCGGGTGGCAAGCGACTTGCCGTTAAGTCCTGTAATTCTGACATCGAGCTCCTGCTTTGCGTCATCCGGCGCCTGGTAAACAAAGCGGCCATAAGGATCCACAGTGACGAATGCATTGTTGATGCGCACAGAGGGCTGCTGCCGGTATTGATCCAGCAGGCGCGTCCGGTCAACCTGGGTCACCGTTCCCCTGATCTCGATGCGCCGGTTCAACTCCCGGCCTTCAGGAGTTTCGTTATCCGCAATGGGCCGCTGGTCCGCGTAGCCTTTGACGATGAATTGCCGCTTCGGCAGTTTTTCCGCCGCCACAAGATACGTCACCGCCGCGTTGGCTCTTTCGAGAGATAGCTGCATGTTACTTTGCGCCGATCCCGTGTTATCGGTATGTCCTTCGACAAACACCGTTTCGTCGGGATACTGCCGCAGGATATCCGCCGCGTTTTTCAAAATCGCTATGGCCCTGGCGCTTAAATCCGTCGACCCCGCTTCAAAAGCCTCGCCGGTGAGGTTCAGCGAGATGGCTGTCTGCCGGTTGACGCCGAAATTGCGCCGCGCACTGGAATAACTTGCGCCATCGTGATTCGTCAGGGTCAATTGATACTGATAGATGCCCTGCCCCAAAATCAACTGGCCGTTATAGGCTTTGCCATCCCACGCAACGGTTTCCGGCGGCGCGCCGTAACCCGACAAGGTATGAATGATCCTGTTAGCGTCGCCATAGATTGTCAGTTCCCAGAGTTTGACCTGTTCCGGATATTGCGTGACGGCGGCAAACCGCACGGGTTCTTTCAACTGGCCGCCGAAGATCACCACCACGTCATCCAGGTCGTCGACAGATAACTTCACAGTACTGTTGGCGAATGAAGCCATCTTGCCATTGACCAGCAGGGACAGGTTCTTGACATTACCCTGGATTTGCACGGGTTGATTGATCTGTTCACCGGTGACGCGCACGCCGTATTTGGCGTTGCGGCCTATGCTTGCTTCTTCATAGGCAAAGTTAACACCGAAGTTGGCCTTGGCCAGAAGCCCCGGCGTGACATCAACAATCCGGGTCTGCCGGTCGGTGACCGCAAGGTCATCGATCGTGGGCAGATTGATCTTGATAGCCCGCTGTCCCGGTTTCACCGCTGGAATATGGTAACGGCCGTATTCGTCGGTAGTGGCGATAGTGCCGTCGTCGAGCACCACCATAGCGTTGCTGATGCCGGCTTCACCATCGTCCTGGCGGTCGTTCTTGTTCCTGTCTTCAAACACCTTGCCGATAATGGCGCCAAGATCAAACAGCGGATCGAGATCCACACGCACGCTCACCGCGTCTTCGTTCGAGACATAACACCTGTCACAAACATCCACCGCCTGCGCCCGGTTAACATACTCGCCGGGTTGCGCGCCGGCGCCAGCCACGAGTTGATAGCTCAACAGGTAATATCCGGCTTCCCCGGGGTCCGCCGTGCCGTTGCTGTTGGTGTCCGCCAGCGCGGGGATAGCGCCAAGATTGAACCTGAGTTCACGCGCTGACTTGACCGGCGGAGTCAACGCAGTGTTATTGAGCACCGCGCTGCCCTCGACATATTTAAAATGCGGGGGAATTGCGTTGTTGACATTGACATTCACCACATCCGTGGCGCCCGGATTGCGGATATCAACGTAATACGTTACCACATCGCCCACGGACACCTGCTGCTTGTTGGCGGCAAGGCTTAACTCGAGCACCTGTCCCTGCGTGAAATAGACCTGAGGTTGCTGAGCCAGGGTTACATCATCCTGCACGTCCTTGACATAGATGGTGGTTGCTCCCGGCGTTGTGGACGAAATACTCGCCGTCGTCTGCCCGTTGCTGTCCGTTGGCGTTGGCTGGACAATGGTTTCCGTGGTAATCGTGGCCTGGCGGCTGCTGCTGACCGAGACATCGCGGCCCGCTTTTGGATTAACGTTATTGTCCAGCAGCGTAATATTAATAACACTCACACTTATGCCATCGGCAATGACGATTTGCGGATCAACCGTAACCGTGGATGCGCTGCTGTCGGTGTAAGTCTCCACCTGCACTATCAGGGTGTCGCTATCGCCTGGCACGGCGTTGGCGTCGCCCGCGGCAACCGGTTGCGGCAGGATGCCCGCAGTGCCACAATCGTCCACCCACGCGTCAAACAGAAAGGCTCCGGTATAACCGGAGGCCAAGTCGTCAAACTGCAACTGAACGATATAGTTAACTGTAATTGCGGTTGCAAGCTGCAGATCCAGCAGGTTGCCGGTGGAATTATTGGTATAGGCAACGCTTGCTCCGTTGACCATCACATTGCTGACCACCGGATTAGTGAATTCGGCCGGCACCTGGACAATTACGCGATTAACGCCGGTATCACCGTTGGCGCTGTTGATGTCCGGAAGAATGGCCAGCGTATAGCGGGTAAGCTGGTTAACGCGGGTGAATACCGGGCTGATTTCCGCCACTGCTCTGGTCACCGCCAGCCCTACAATATTAATCGTCTGCGCGTTACTGTTCGCGGCATTGCCATCCGCGTCACCGGAGGTAACCGCTTGCGGCCCAAAGCCCGCTGTCGCGGTATCATCAACTGTTGCGCTAAAACTGTAACTACCGGCATTGGCCGGCGCATCCGCGCTCATGTCTATCCGGATGGTTTCATTGTTTCCGGCGTTCAATCCCAGTTCGACACTAATGACGCCACCCGCGATTGACACGCAATACTGGTTTCCGGCAGCAGGACAATTCGCCGTTAATGACCCAGTTCCGCCAACCGATACGGCGTTAACATTAATATTGGTGATTTCAACGGGTGGCGTGATAGCAACATGGTTCACGCCGGAATCGCCGTTGCCGCCGTTTACCGCAGGCAGCACATAATAGCTGATCGTATTGGCGGTACTGCCCATGGCCAATGTATCGGGCACGATTTCCGCAACCGCTGACGTTACAGCTGCACCATAAGTCTGCACCATCAACACATTGGAAAGACCGCTGGCGTTGGGCACTTCATCGCTGCTGACGATGGCAAAATAATAGGTGGTATTGGCGGCCAGGCCCGTCACCACAAACGATTCAGTGCTGCCCGCGATCGCCGGCGCCGGTTCACCCGTTGCCTGGGTGGCCGTTGAAAAGTTCATTGCATCAATGGGCGCCGTTGAGTAGCGAACGTCATAACTTGTTGCGGTACCCAGATTGGCGTTATCGCCCGGCGCGGTCCAGGACAGGGTCACGCTGGTATCGCTGCGTGCCGTTGACGATAAATCAGTAATGTCGCCGGACGCCACGCTATCCGTACCCACCGTGATTGATTCACTGAGATCATCCGCAGTCACATTATTGTCGGTCTGATCCAGCACCAGATTGGTTAACGTATTGGTAATCACGTTGCCCGCTGTATTGGGTCCAATAGTTGCCTGCACAGCGAGTGTAACGCTGGCGCCCACATTGATGGAGCCCGCGCTCCAGGTTGGTGCGGTGAATGTGCCCTGGCTGGGCGTTGCGCCGAGCAATATCAACCCGGCTGGCAATACGTCATCAATGGCAACATTCGTCGCAGTAGCCGGACCGTTATTGGTTAAGGTGACCGTAAACGTCACTGTGTCGCCTTCGTTGGGCGTGGCGTTGTACACGGTGTGGGTAACGGCAAGATCCGTTGGCGGACTGGCCACACTGAACCAGCCGAAGGTGTTGCCGTCGTCCTGCGAATTAGCCGGACCTATAGGAATCTGTGATGCATCGGAACCGGAAGCGCTGGAGTCCTGCACG
>JAKEGK010000305.1 GCA_022627515.1 Gammaproteobacteria bacterium | reverse complement strand
AATATTTTGATGTGCGTTGAATCGTTTCGGCCACCGCCCGGTCTTTTTCGGAACCCAATAACCACACCTGATAACCTTGTTCAACCAAATAATTAGCCAGTCCGGCGAAATTCGGTGCGGGCCAGCGTTTGGCGGGACCGTATTCCGCACCCGGCATTAATCCCACCGCCGGCCGGTCCAAGGTCAATCCCAGTTTTTGCAACACGCGCTGTTGGTTTTCTTTGTCGACGGTTAGCTTTGGTTCGGGGATGGCGGGCGGCAAGGGCGCGTCTTGCGGCAAGCCCAGCGCGACAAACCGCTGCACGGTTTGCGTCAACAAGGACTTGTCCAGCTTTCTCATATGGTTGATCAAGCCAAACCGTATCTCGCCTTTATATCCGATGCGCGTGGGAATGCGGGCAAAAAACGGCACCAGGGCTGATTTAAACGAACGTGGTATCACAATCGCGAAATCGTAAGACCGCTTACGCAATTGTTTACCCAATCGATAGCGCGCCAGTAAACCAAACTCGCCATGTCCAACGGGTTGCTTAATGGCGGAGTGGACTTGAGGCATCCGGTTGAGAATGGGTTCCGACCAGGCGGGCGCCAGCACATCGATGACGGCATCAGGATAGGTTTGCCGTAAGGTAATGAAAAGACTTTGCGCCATCACCATATCACCGACCCAGGAAGGACCCACCACCAGGATTTGCTTTACAGGCGCTGGCATCCGGTTGCATTCCCTGGCGCTATCAAGTGCTGGGTCAATTGCGACTCAACCATTCCAGATAAGCGTGCACGCCTTGTTCGACGGTTTTGAACGGCGCATCATAACCCGCGGCGCGTAACGAGCTGATGTCGGCTTCGGTAAAACTCTGGTAACGGCCTTTTAAATGCTCGGGAAACGGAATGTATTTAATTTCACCCCGACCATAATACTGAACAACGGCGTTAGCCACGTCATTAAACGTCTGACTGCGGCCGGCGCCAAGATTGAAAATACCGGATTTTTCCGGATGATCCATAAACCAAAGATTAACGTCCACCGCATCACCGACGTAAACAAAATCCCGCCGCTGTTCACCGTTACCGTAACCATCACAGCCTTCAAAGAGTTTGGCGAAACCATTTTCGTTGATCTGGTTATTCACATGAAACGCCACGCTGGACATGCTGCCCTTGTGCTGTTCGCGGGGACCATAGACATTGAAATAGCGGAAACCCACCACCTGGCTGGTAAAGTCCGCTTGCAGGCGCCGCACGTACTGATCAAACTGAAACTTGGAATAACCGTAGACATTCAACGGCGCTTCGTATTGCTGTTCTTCCTTGAACACCGCACTGCTGCCGTACACCGCCGCGGAAGACGCGTACAAATACTGGATTCTGTTCTCAAGACAGTAATGCAAAAGAATTTTTGAGTATTCGTAGTTGTTTTGCATCATGAAGCGGCCATCCCACTCCGTTGTCGTGGAACAGGCGCCTTCATGTAATATCGCGGTCACCTCTCCGAAATCACGGCCAGCCTGAATACGATTTAAAAAATCATCTTTATCAAGATAATCGGCGATATCACAGTCGACAATATTTTTAAACTTGGTGCCGTCCTGCAGATCATCCACCACGAGAACATCTTTGATGCCACGCTCGTTCAAACCTTTCACGATATTGCTGCCGATAAATCCGGCGCCGCCTGTGACAATAATCATTTCAATTTCCTTCCGCTTTCAGGTTCCGTTTTCCGCTCTCTACCAGCTCACTTGCACACTTTATTTGTCATACGGAGCAGTGTCCAGGAGGAGATTGCATGGCCGTCTGCCGCAGGGATTCGGCAGTCGAGCGTACAGGGATGTATTCACCGCGTGCCATGCCAGCTCATCCTGGATGCTGTTCAAAGAGCCGTTAAGTAATAAAGCAAACTAGGTTTCCGTCTTCAGATTCCGGATCGCGTTAATGGTGCGCGTGGTGGAATGTCCTTCGACAAACTCCAGCACCACAACTTTACCGCCCGCTTCCTGCACGCAACGGCCGCCGGCGATTTCATCGGGACGATAGTCACCGCCTTTCACCATGACATGTGGCACTACGGAACAAATCAGCCGCTCGGGCGTTGCTTCGCCAAAATCCACCACCCAGTCCACGCATTCCAAAGCCGCCAATACCACCATGCGGCTAGCAAGCGGGTTAATGGGCCTGCCGGCGCCTTTTAACTGGCGCACGGACTCATCACTGTTGACCGCCACGATGAGCCGGTCACCCAGTTGCCGCGCCTGTTGCAGATATTGCACATGACCTTTATGCAGAATATCAAAGCAGCCATTGGTCATGACAAGGGTTTCACCGTGTGCTTTGACTTCCTTCACCAGCTCCAGCAATTGCTGTTCGCTGACAACGCCGCGGTTCGCCGCGCTATCTTCGCGTATGGCGCGTTGCAGTTCCGGCACACTGGCGGTCGCGGTGCCCAGTTTGCCCACCACAATACCGGCGGCCAGATTGGCCAGAACCATGGCATCGGCCATATCCTCGCCCGCCGCCAGCGCGGCGGCCAGCACAGAAATCACCGTGTCGCCCGCGCCCGTTACATCGTAAACTTCCCGCGCCCGCGTTGGAATATGCAGGGGTTTATGCTGTTCCCGGATCAGACTCATGCCGCGTTCGCTGCGCGTCACCAGCAACGCCTGCAGGTTAAGTTCGCGGCGCAACTGCTCGCCTTTTTGTTCAATCTCCTCATCATCGGCGCAGACGCCAACCACGGCTTCGAATTCGGAAAGATTGGGAGTCAGCAAAGTCGCGCCCCGGTAGCGGTAAAAATCCGTACCTTTGGGATCGATCACCACCGGTTTTTCCTTTTCCCTGGCGAGCGCAATTAATTGTTCAACGATCTGCAAGCTGCCTTTGCCGTAGTCAGATAACACCACCACATCGGCGGCCGGCAATTGTTGCTCATAACGCGCCAGCAAACCTTTAGGATCATAGCCGCAAAAGCCATCCTCGAAATCCATGCGGATGAGCTGTTGATGGCGGCTCATGATGCGCAGCTTGGTAACCGTCGCGTAGCCCGGTAATTTTTCAAAACAGCATTTAACGCCTTTTCGCTCCAGGCAACGTTGCAAGGAATTCGCGGCTTCGTCATCACCGGTTAATCCGATCACCGTGGCTTTCGCACCCAGCACGCTGATGTTAAGCGCCACGTTACCCGCACCCCCGGCCCGCTCCTCGGTGTCACCCACATGCACCACCGGCACCGGCGCCTCCGGTGAAATCCGAGTAGTATCGCCGTACCAATAACGGTCCAGCATCAAGTCACCGACGACCAGTACTTGAGCGTGAGTAAAATCCGGGATTTTGGGTTTCATTCTTTAAGTCGATTGATAAAATAATTAACAATCAATAGGTTATAAATATTACAGATTTAAATGCGGTAATCATACCATAGGTTGCCACAAATTACTCGACGTCACCAACTAGGATTATTATGCCAGACCATTAATATCGACTTGGCTACCAATAGTTAACCGATAGCGTGTGATGCATGGATGCTTATTTTATTACTTGGATCCTTGCGAAGAGTTCTTGAATTCCAGGTCTTAACACATAACCAAGCAGGGCGAAACCAAAAATCATAAATGGCAAATGCCACAGAACAATATTTATATTCGTGTGTATATGCGAATGGTTCATAGCCAGAATAAACCAGGATAACGGCGCCAAAATAGAAACCCATGTAGCTATGATTAACGCTTTGACTATAGGATTGCTCTTTTTTAATTCTGGTAATTCAAACTTATCGCTATATACTTTATATGTAATATATAAAAAAACCAGCACCCAAATTAAATAGGGTATTTTCAATCGAAACGATCCTCCACCTCGAAGAAAATATTCCTTGATTATATCTAAAAACATAAATGTTTTTTGCAATTCATAGGGCGGCAGATTTACTTGCAATTCGTGCTCATAATACGTATTAGCCGTAATACGACCTTGTATTATGCTGAGCGCTTGTTCAGCGCTGCCAGTCGCCAGAGTAATCTGATACACATGCAGAATAAAAGCAAACGCAAAACCTAACAATCCAAATAAGCTAATGACAACACCGCGTGATAGTAGTATTTTCGTTGTCCAGGAATTTTTCACAGAAAAAAATACGACAGGAACAAGCACACTCACTAGTACAGTACTAATAAACTCATAGCCCATGGTACTCTTTAAAAAACAAAGAACATAACTAGCAAGGAAATCCAAAATGTATTTACGTTGAAACCCATCTCCTCCATTTTATATGCAATCATTACGACTAACATTGGCAAGAACATAGCAAACATCATCCAGTATAGATTGTTCCCCATATATACTTGCCACTTTGAATATACTATTGTCAGCAACAAAAAATAGGATGCCTCGATTCCAATATCAAAATACAAAATAACTATTATAATGGATAACACTAATGCAAATAAAAGAGAAACGATTCCATGATATATGGCCAATCTAGCATCTGGTTTGAGCCCAATACTTTCAAGTACAATGTCTAGTTGACTCAACAGGATTCCCTGCATGCCTACCTGCGAGTTATATTCTTCATAGTCGCCCCCTTTCAAATCTCCGACAAATAATTTAGTTTGATTCAGGTGATAGTCACCTTCGAGCCCAAGATACCGACCCATTCTGCCTTCAGAGCTAAACATACCGTCATTGCGGGATTTAACAAGCCTCCCGATTACAAGAGACTCTGAATTATATTGGTAGTTATCAAACTTTTCGGGATTTACCGCATGAAAAACATTAAAATTGAAAGAAAAAAACATTGTGAGTAAGCTAACCACAAAAAGGATTACCACTGAGTTGTGATGCAAATATGTCGTTACTGCTGATCGCATATGCTCGCTTCCAACATTGATTGGTTTTTCGAAGTAATTTTTATTGTCTTAAATCGTATTTTCCGAGCACTGCCGACAGCAGCTTTCCAATTACCTGTAGATTCCCTTTTACCGGGCTAATTTTGGTAGGTGTTTTGCCATGCGCAGGATAATTTCTCTTGACAGGTAGTTCTATACAATTAAAGCCGAGTTTCGCAGCCTGTATTGCCAAATAATAATGCAATTCATACCCATTAAAAATATCTCTAAAAACCGCAATTCTTCTGTCCTTCAATAATCTATGACTATATGCGCGAAATCCATTCGTGGTATCTGTATATTTAAATCCAGATGCAATTCTTATT
>JAKEGK010000304.1 GCA_022627515.1 Gammaproteobacteria bacterium | reverse complement strand
CATGCTACCTGGAAATCATTTCCGGCACCGGACATGAAATGAAGGAACCGCGCAAACTTGATGAACTGGCCGGACTGTGTAAAGACTGGTTTTTACAGCACTTGAAGTCTTAAAGCCGCCAGCACTTCAACCGCTGATCTTTCCGCACTGGCTATTGCAACCGCCATTATTGTTAAACCCGGCCGGGGAAAAGTTCCGGTCATCCGGTAACGGATCGATTCTGCGGCGGATTCAGGTGCTCAGCACCCTTATAGATCCGCTGACAGATGTTGCTCAGCTCTTCCAGTAGTAACGGTATCGCCGCCTCGTTACCGCTTTCCAATAGGAACATTAATTTAGCCGCGGTTTCCGACAACTCTTCAAAGCCATAACCACCACCCAATCCTTTCAGGTCATGAGCGGATTTTTTCACCAGCTCCCTTTCATTATTGTTCCAGGCATTAATCAATTCATCCACGCAGTCCGGCAAATTTCCAATAAACTGGCTGATTAAAGGCAGATATAAGTCACCCTCGTTCAGTAACGAAGAATAAATCGGTTGTATATTGATGTTTGGCCGGATATCCGGTTGCAGGTAGTCGGCGGTAATGTTGTAGAGTTGATTTCTGTTAATGGGCTTACTGACAAAATCATCACAACCCGCGTTCATGCAATTGTCCTGATCTTCTTTCATGGCGTTCGCGGTCAGCGCGACAATAGCGCCATTATAGTGTTTCTTTCTTAAAAGCTTCACCGCCTGCAAACCATCCATAACCGGCATTTGCATATCCATGTAAACCAGATCATATTTATTTTTCAAAGCTTCATCCACCGCCAGTTTTCCATTACCCACGGTATGCACCGTTGCTCCCATTTTTTCCAGATGCATGGCAATCAGCCGCTGATTGTCCGGATTATCCTCCGCCAGCAGTATCCGCCCTTTCAGTAATTTATTGTCCGTGCTTGCGCCGTTTGGCTGATCTTCGTGAACAATTTCCAGAATTTCATCCGCATTGCAGGCAAAGCTGCTTTCGGAAGGATTATCCAGTGGAATGGTAACTGAAAAGTTGCTGCCAACACCTTTGGTGCTCTGCACGTTTATGGCGCCACCCAGCTTTTCCACCAGCAGTTTCGACAGCGACAAGCCCAGGCCGGTGCCGCCGTATTTTCTTGATGTGCTGGCGTCTTCCTGGATGAATGCGTTAAATACATTGCCAAGCTGTGCCTCCGAAATGCCGATACCCGAATCGATCACATTAAAGATCAGGAGTTTTTCCTGACGGTTACAGCTGATATTTATGTTCACATGCCCGCTGTCGGTAAACTTGATGGCGTTGCCTATCAGATTAAAAAGAACCTGTTTCAGGCGCAAAGGGTCACTGACGATGGTTTTCGGTAGTGGAAAATCGTAATTAATCCTGAATGCCAATCCCTTGTCGGCGGCCTGCATGCGGGCAATGGATTCTATATCCGACATAAGCTGAAACAGGGAAAACCCGATTTTTTCAACTTCCAGTTTTTCCGCCTCTATCTTGGAAAGGTCCAGAATATCGTTAATGATCTTCAACAGATGCTTTCCGCTGCGCACGATGGTGCGCAGCGCCATCAGGCGTTCTTTCAAGGTCTGGTCGCTATCCAGCGATGCTTCCGCAAAACCGATAATCGCCGTCAACGGTGTTCTTATTTCATGACTCATATTGGCGAGGAAAGCGCTTTTTGCCTGGTTGGCGCGATTGATTTCAACCAAATGGTTTTCCCGCTCCCGGTCTATCTGCGATGTCCTTATAAAAATAAATACGCCCAGCAAAACGGCAACGGCAATTGCAACCGCGGTTGTCAGTAACATCCAGAGCCTTGCATTATGGTAGGCCAGCGTGGCTTCACTTACCATGCGCCGTGCATTGTCCTGATTCAGCTCCAGCAATTCGTTTAATGCTCCCAGAACCTGATCCTGCAATGGCACGGCCTGTTCTATCAACATATTGCGCGCCGCCTCGATTTCGTCAGTCACCACCAGGTCCACCACTTTCTCCTGCAGCGGCACAGCGGCTTTGGATAGATTACCCTGTTTTTCCAGCAGGCTTTTCTCCTGCTCACTGAGATCCTGAGCAAGATAGCTTATGCGGGCATTGGCGAATTCCGTTCCATGACGGTTAAACCGCATGTATTCCTCGTCACGCTGAAAAGGATCATCCAGAAGAATCATGCGTTGCAGTATCACGGTTCTTTCCCGCGCGGAGGTGTGCATCTTCACCACCAGTTCCATTTTTGCAACCTGATTACTGACAATAGTTTCCGCCCGGTGGCGAATGGATTCCATGCCCCACAAACTGATAATAGCGATGATCACCATCAAGGCCACAATCAGCGCCGCGCTGATGATAAGCCATCTGCCACGGTGATTGGTTTGGCTGGCGATGTTGCCGGTTCTTGCCATGGTGTTTAAAAAGGCCTCCGCATATGGGATATCAATTGTATCGGCGCGGCCGGCGACAATCTTTAAGCTGTTGTTATTGCAATAAATTCAATCTATGCTGAGACACCTGCGTCATCACGGGCAAACGGGTGAACCATGACGATAACGTTGATCTTGTGATAAAACCGTGAAATTTTGCAACTATGCTGTAAATATGAAAAACCTTGCAATGAGCGCTGCCCAGCAATCAGGCCCTATGAAACAAATTCTGGTGGTAGAAGACGACCGCGATATCGCACTGCTGCTGGAAATGCACCTGAAAGATATGGGGTGCGGCGTTACCGTGGCCCACGATGGTAACGAGGGCTATACGCGCGTATTAAACCAGCAATACGATCTTATTATCCTGGATGTCATGATGCCGGGCATGGATGGCCTTGAGTTGTGCAAGAAAATCCGGAACCGCGCCAACTATACGCCGGTGTTGATGTTAACTGCGCGCAGCTCCGAACTGGACCGCGTGCTGGGCCTGGAACTGGGCGCCGATGACTATTTGACAAAACCATTCAGCATTCGCGAATTGCTGGCGCGGGTTAAAGCCATCTTTCGCCGCATCGAATCACTGGGCCACAAAGAAAGCGCCGCCACTGCCGGGTTACCCAAATACCTGGGTGAAATGGTCATCGATGCCCAAAAGCGCCTGGTGACATTGCATGGCAAGGACGTGGAGCTGACCGCCCGCGAGTTCGATCTGTTATGGCATTTTGCGCAACATCCCGGACAGGTGTTTACCCGCACCCAGTTGCTGGACAGCGTGTGGGGCTATGGACATGATGGCTATGAGCATACTGTGAATTCACATATCAACCGCCTGCGCGCCAAGATTGAAAAAGATCCCTCCAAACCGGACTATATCCTCACAGTGTGGGGAGTGGGTTACAAGTTTAATGACAGGTTGTTATAGCGACGCGGCAGTATAATCTTTTATCCATGTTAAATACCCTGTACAAGAAACTCGCTGCTTTGTTATTTCTGCTGCTCACAGCGGTGGGCGCCTGTTTGATCTGGCTTTATATTTACACGGCTGAGATGTATGAACAGGAAGTCAGCCAGAGGTTAAACGCAACGTTGGCCGGGCACATTGTTTCGGACAGCCTGCCCATAAAAAACGGTGCGGTCGATCAATCAGCGCTGGACAGCATTTTTCACATGCTAATGATCATCAACCCGGGTATTGAAGTCTATTTGCTGGATGCCGGAGGCAAGATACTCGCTTACTCCGCGCCGCCGGAAAAAATCAAACGTGATTCCGTTGACCTTAAACCAATCATCCAATTCCTGGCCAGCGGCGCCAAACCCCTGATTAAAGGCAGCGACCCGCGGCATTTATCGCGGCAGAAAATATTCTCCGCGGCACCCATACCGGCGGAAGGTCCGCGTGAAGGATATTTGTACGTGATTCTGGGTGGCGAAGCCTACGACAGCACGGCGGACATGATTCAGGGCAGTTACTTTTTAAAAATCGGCTTGACGGGATTAAGCGTTGCATTGGTAATCGCACTGCTCGCCGGGTTGTGGTTATTAAGCCTGGTCACCCGGCGTGTGGGCAAATTATCGGCTATCATGCATAACTTTTTATCGGACGCGAAATCCGCTGACTTTGTAATGCGCTATCCGGCGCCGGAGCATCCGCGCGATGAAATCGACGCCCTGGGCAGAACGTTTAACATCATGGCAGACAAGATCGATACGCAATTGGCGGAATTAAAATCCAACGATACCAAGCGCCGCGAACTTATCGCCAATGTTTCGCATGACCTGCGCACACCGTTGACTTCGTTACAAGGCTATCTGGAAACCCTGATGTTAAAGCAGGACACCCTGAGTGATGAGGAAAAACAGAAATATCTGCAAATTGTCACCGGACACAGTCAACGCCTGGGCCAGTTAGTGACTGAACTGTTTGAACTCGCCAAACTGGATTCGGTGGAAACTTTATTGCATATCGAACCATTTTCTATGGGTGAACTGGTACAGGATGTGGTGCAAAAATATCAACTCACCGCCGTCAACAAAGGTATACAACTAAAATCCAACTTTGGTGAAGACCTGCCATCCGCCTATGGCGATATCGGATTGATCCAGCGGGTCCTGGAGAATCTTATCGACAACGCCATTCGCTATACTTCGGCTGGCGGCAGCATTACGGTTGATCTGACCAGCAACAAAGACAATATTGCCGTGAAAATCATTGATACCGGCTGCGGTATTGAAAAGGAAGAACTGCCGCATATTTTTGACCGTTTCTACCGTTCCAAACGGGAAGACAAGGAACGCAGCTACAATTCCGGTTTGGGGCTCGCCATTACCAAGCGCATCCTGTCACTGCATGGCAGTGATATTGCAGCGGACAGTGATGTGGACCAGGGCACCACCTTTACCTTTGAACTGCCCGCACAAACTATCTAACCTGTTTGGGACCTATCTCAAAATTACAATTTGGCAAATGAGGCCGCAGCAACCAGGGTCGTCACGGATTTGCCAGGTTTGTTTAGTTAACTATGCGCCATCCCCGGCAAATACCTATTATTTAACCAATATTCGCAGTTGTGCAGTGCGATGCCGCAACAGTTACCACCACTGGACCTTGATCAATCAGGATAAAATCGGTTTCCGGACACCAAATGAACGATTATTTTGCTTTAAATCCCCCTCATTACACCCCTTTTACACAACTTTAAGGTATAATGCGCCGTTTTTTGGCGCGCCCAAACCGGGAAGTAGCCGGGAGTTTCGTTGCTTTTGCCGCCCCCTGTATGAATCCAGCTATTAAAGTAGATGCAGCACTATCTTCAGACGCAGCTGTCATAGTGTTTCCTTAATATACTTTGATAACGAATTACAGGCGGAAACACTGACCGCGGTTGGTATGAATTGTGGTACATGTGACCCCATATCCAGGTAGAGTACTAAGTCCAGTAACAGTACTAAGCCCAGATAGAATGCTAAGGCATGACGGTTCAGCCCGGATGAGAGTTCGCGTTAAAGCGGGCGCTCAAGCAGCCGTAAAGGCCAGTGCACATAGACGAAATAAACAGATTTTTGACTAACTTTAGAGTAGAAACATGACTGATCTAAGCAAATACAGAAACATAGGTATATTCGCCCACGTGGATGCCGGTAAAACCACCACCACCGAGCGGATTCTGAAACTCACCGGTAAAATCCACAAGCTGGGCGAGGTACACGATGGCGCAGCCACCACTGACTTTATGGTTCAGGAACGCGAGCGCGGCATCACTATTCAATCCGCCGCCACTTCCTGCTTCTGGAAAGACCACCGCTTGAACATTATTGATACCCCCGGACACGTGGACTTCACCATTGAAGTGTACCGCTCCCTTAAAGTACTCGATGGCGGTATCGGCGTATTCTGTGGCTCCGGCGGTGTGGAACCCCAATCGGAAACCAACTGGCGCTACGCCAACGACTCTAAAGTCTCCCGGATCATTTTCGTCAACAAGCTGGACCGCATTGGTGCGGACTTTTTCCGCGTCGTCAAACAAATTAAACAGGTGCTTGGCGCCACGCCCGTGGTGATGACATTGCCGATTGGACGGGAAGATACCTTTATCGGTGTTGTTGACCTGCTCACACGTCAGGCTTATGTGTGGGACGAAAGCGGCGATCCGATGAACTATAGCGTCCAGCCTGTTCCGGCGGACATGATCGACGAAGTGGAACAGTATCGCCAGGACCTCATCGAAGCGGTCGTTGATCAAGACGATGAAGTCATGGAGAAGTACCTCGAAGGTGAAGAGCCCGATGTTGATACCATCAAACGTTGTATCCGCATGGGAACTGTAAAACTCGACTTCTTCCCGACCTACTGTGGCTCGGCGTTCAAAAACAAGGGCATGCAACTGGTGCTGGATGCGGTTGTTGACTACCTGCCCAACCCCACCGAAGTGCCACCGCAACCTGAAGTGGATCTTGAAGGTAACGAAACCGGCAATTTTGCCGTTGTCGATCCCGACCGGCCGCTCCGCGCTCTGGCGTTCAAAATCATGGACGACCGATTTGGCGCGTTGACCTTTTTGCGTATTTACTCCGGTAAACTGGAAAAAGGCACTACCGTGCTTAACACTTATACCGGAAAAACCGAGCGCATCGGCCGTATCGTTGAGATGCACGCAGACGCCCGCGAGGAATTATCCTCCGCCCAGGCCGGCGACATCGTAGCGGTCATTGGCATGAAGAACGTGCAGACCGGACACACCCTGTGTGATCCCAAGGAGCCCGCCACGCTCGAGCCCATGGTGTTCCCGGATCCGGTTATTTCCATGGCCGTCGCGCCGAAAGACAAAGGCGCATCCGAAAAGATGGGGATTGCGATCGGCAAAATGATCCAGGAAGACCCGTCTTTCCGTGTTGAAACAGATGAAGACAGCGGCGAAACCATACTGAAGGGTATGGGCGAGCTGCATCTGGACATCAAGATCGACATTCTGAAGCGCACCCATGGTGTCGAGGTTACGGTGGGCAAACCCCAGGTGGCGTATCGCGAGACCATTACGAAACGCGTTGAAGACGTCTACATACACAAGAAGCAAACCGGTGGTTCCGGACAGTACGCCAAGATCGAATATATCATCGAACCCGGCGAAGCCGGCAGCGGATTCGAGTTTGAATCAGCCGTTACCGGTGGTAATGTTCCGAGGGAATTCTGGCCGGCCGTGGAAAAAGGCTTTCAATTTAGCAAAGACCGAGGCGTGCTCGCGGGTTTCCCCTGCTTGGATTTCAAGGTCACCCTGACAGACGGTTCTTATCACCCCGTTGACTCCTCCGCAATCGCTTACGAATTGGCGGCAAGAGCGGGTTACCGTCAAACCATGCCCAAAGCCGGTCCGCAGTTGATGGAGCCCATCATGAAAGTGGATGTGTTTACGCCCGAAGACCATGTCGGTGATGTTATTGGCGACTTAAACCGCCGCCGCGGCATGATCAAGGCGCAGGAACCCGGCCCCACCAACGTACGCATCAAAGCCGAGTGTCCGTTATCCGAAATGTTCGGTTATATCGGAGATCTGCGCACTATGACT
>JAKEGK010000303.1 GCA_022627515.1 Gammaproteobacteria bacterium | reverse complement strand
GCAATCGTTCCATTGTGACAACTGATGCAGGTGCCGATGACCTGATTATGGTCCACCGCCGCGGGTGAAACCGGCGCCCAGGTGGCCGGGAATGTTTCATGGCAGGCGTCGCACACATCCGTGCTGTTAATGTGTGCAGTTCCTTTACCACTGGCAGTGGCGCCATTATGACAATCGATACAGTTGTTCACAAAGTTGGTGTGATCGACCGAGGCCGGTGTCCATTGCGTGGTGGAATGGCAAACGTCGCATTCTTCGGCTGTCTGAATATGGGTCGCGCTCTTGCCGGTTGCGATCGCGCCATCGTGGCATGATGAACACGTGCCAATCACTTCGTTGTGATCGACATTGGATGGTGCTACGGGTAGCCACGGAGTTGGGCCCGGTGCATGGCAGGCGGCACAATTATCAGTAGTATATATGTGTGATGTGCTTTTACCTGAAGCGATACTGGTGTTATGACAACTAATACAATCACCGATAACCTCATTGTGGTTTACCGCATTTGCCTGAACAGGAGTCCAGGTTGCCGGATGTTTCTCATGACAAGCCTGGCAACTTTCGCTGGAATTGATATGAGTTGCGGATTTACCGCTGGCGCTCGTTCCCTCATGACAACTAATACAATTGTCCACAATCAGGCTATGATCAACAGCCGCCTGAGCCCAGCTGATGGTGTTATGACACACATCACATTCTTCATTAGTTAGAATATGAGTATCGTTCTTTCCGGTTGCGGATGTACCGTTATGGCAGCTGGAACATACGCCTGTCACCTGACTATGATCCACATTGGACGGTTGAACCAGCCAATCGGTGGTAGTGTGGCATGACTCACACAAACCGGTGCTGTTTATATGCGTATCAGTTTTGCCGGTCGATATGGCGCCATTGTGGCACTCCAGACATGCTTGCCCGGCCACCAGCGCGTGATCAAACTGTGTTTGCCAGGACGTTGTTGTATGGCAGGCATTGCAGGATTCCGCTGTCACAATATGCGCGGGGCCTTTGCCTGTGGCCACTACGCCGTTATGGCATTCTTCGCATGCGCCGACCACCTGACTGTGATCAACGGTAACCGCAGGACTCCAGGTACTGGTGTTATGGCAACTTCCACATAAATCAGACGAATTGATGTGGTTTGCTGATTTACCGGATGCCTGAGACCCATTGTGGCAATCCACGCAAGCTTGCTCGCCAATGAAGGTGTGATCAAAACCCGTTGTGGCCCATGAATTCACTTCATGACATGCGCCACATGTCAACGCCGTTTGTATATGATCAGCGGATTTGCCTGTTGCAGAGTTTCCATCATGACAGGATTCGCAGGACATCATGTCAACGGCACTGTGATCAATGGCGCCCGAAATGGTGACTTGAAAGTTATCTGTATTGTGACAAACATCACATGGCTGGTTGACCGGAATATGATTTGCGCTCTTGCCAAGAATATTTTCACCGTTATGACAGTCCGCGCACTGGGTTGCCAGATTTGTAAAGATGCCATCCACATGACAAGCGCGGCAATCGAGTTCCGCATGAGCGCCTGTTAATTCATAACCCGTTCCCAGATGATCAAACTTGGAATAGTCTTCGGTGTGTTCAATGACTCCTTCAACTACCGCATGACTAAAAGGACCATGCATGAGCAACACCAGCCCAAGGGACAGGCCAAGAAAATATTTTACTGATACATGGTTTTGGTTATTGTTATTCATCCGCACAACCTATATTGTTTTTTCATTCACTAACGTGAAAAGAATCACATTCAGGCATGCCGCAAACTGCAACGTTTGTATCCTGAAATAGATAAATACATAAACCGCTAAACCTTACATATCCGTATAAACAGGTAACTTCCTGAAACGAAATCCGGCCATGGCAAATGAATCCGGTGTTTAAATACCGGTTAACTCGTTGTTGGCGTCTTCAGACCTTTCTTCTAATTCCTTTAGAAAAATACGCCTCTTCGATAACGCTAAAGGCGCTTGCTTCGCGATTGAAATCGCTGCTTTCAGCTTGAAGGCAGGAAAATAAGGGCCATCGGCTGATCCTCAACGTCAGGCCCTATTTTGGCGGCATGTTTTACCAGGGATTCTGAAAGTTCCAGTTTGTAGTTTTCAGCAAATCGCAACTGATCCTTGTATTTTTCAATCATTTCCAGATTATGAGAAATTACGTACTCGCTAAAATTAGCGGCGCGGCTGATTTTACCGTCATTGTGCGCGTTTGCGCGTTCTAAAGTTTCAGCGATCGTTTGTTTCGCCCAGAAATAGAGGTACTTGTTAAACTCAAAATCTTCAACTGCCATTTTTTCATAGTTGATTTTTTCAGTGCCGATAACGGGTTTTACCGTATTTGACTGTGACACAGGCGTTTTCCCTTTGGTGGCTACGCCGGTGTTTTCAGCATTGCTGATATTTGCGCTGAGATTTGGGGAAGTGGAAATTTCAGTCTCGTAGCGCAGCTGTTCCTGTTTTATTTTCACTGAGACATACATCTGCAGATGCTCATCGCGCAGCCTGCCATCGATGGGTATGACTGGTGTTGTTTGCTGTGGAATAATCTCCACAGCTTTATGGATATCCGTCTGAATATTCTTTTTATGCTGGCTAACATTGGCAGGTTGATTTGAACCGCATCCGGACAAAATCAAAATGATGACTATCGCAAAAACAACATAATGACAACGCATTGCGCTCCCCCCACTTATACAGCTACTACCGCTACACACAACCAGATACTTAAGTGCTACTTAGTTTAAACGCTTACGTGGAAAAGTGGTTTACATTGAGCAGGGGTATAATGCATATTACATGGATAATCATTGTGTTAACGGGAACGCAGCAGGCAGAGGTATTCCTTATTCGGATTTATAGTCGTTATGTTATGTGTTTTAATGATATTGTTGCCGACACATGCAAAAGTCTTTGTGCGACATGGCAACTTTCCGCCAGTTAATAGCGAAGGAATTCAGTATCTACAATAACGGAAATTTATCAACAACCATCTCCGCTTCCACTATGACTCCAACAATCCGTGACCGGCGAAATGATACAAGGTCTGTTCAATAGTGGATTTCAAAGCGGTGTTAATCATGCTGCCGCTTATTCCCTGATTGACAATCTGTTGATGAAACACTTCATCGTGCTCAAGTTTGTTTTCAATGGCCTGTTGAATAACATCAAGTGTATTTTCACCATTGAGCAAAGTTAATAGATATTGCTCCATGGTATCCAGTCTCAGGTTTGCGTGATGAACCGAAGCAACACAACATTTGTTGTGCCGGCCGTAAATCCTGGCTAATTGATTCGCTTTCGGTTGACCGGTAAAAGTATCATTAAAGGTTCTTTTAACGGCTGAGAGATGTAATCCTTGCGAGAGAAAGAGATTAAACAACTCTCCTAACAATTCGTCAGCATCCGCCTTCGCGTAAGGACTTCCAACTTCCTCCAATATCGTTTGGGCACGGTGTAAGAGGTCAGACCAGGAATGGGAGTTGGGATGAATGTATGCAAGTTCCACCACGGCCGCCTTGGTTAATGGGTGAGAAATGTCGAATGATGCGCCGGATTGATCCACAAAGACCTGGGCTTCGGTGGAAAACAAGTCAATCTCTTCCTTGCTTTTCAGTTGGGCGCGAAAATACCATTCGCGCAATTTATCCAGATCCAGGTCGCGGATCAGGTCTACATGGTCATGACATAGCAAGCTGGTCCGGAAAAACCGCACATATAAAAAATCCAGGTATTGCTCGTATTCAATGAAGTCGTCATATTTATCCAGTTCTTCTTCCGCTTCTTTCGATAAGCTTGAACCCAGCATGCTATATAGATCAGCGTCACCTAAATACTGCAATTGATGCCTGGAAACGCGTTCCATGAACTCATGGAAGTAAACCGGTGAATTGGTTTCCGTCAGATATTCATGCAGTAAATAGTTGGGCGAGCGGCTGAGCAGCTTCGTGACTTCTTTTTTCATCCACTTCTCACTCAAATTGCTGGTCTCGGGAATTCCCTTTGCCAGCATTTGCAGCATGTCGACACACTGATCCAGTTTTTCCTTAGGAGAAGTTGCATGGCGGCTGTGGTACAGCATCATTTCCCGTATCGACAAGCGCAGATTCCAGCCGGGGAAAGTGTTGTAACTGATATAGGCGATACCATTCGGACCAAGGAGTTGCCGGCAAAGTTTGAGTATGTGCTCCTGAACAGCGACAGGCACCCAGGAATAAACTCCGTGTACGATAATGTAATCAAACATGCCCAGGCTCTCATCGAGCGACAGGATATCGGCATGCAGGATGGTGATATTATCCAGTTCCAGCTCGCGAATTAGCCGGTTCCCCTCAGCGGCCTGTTTTTCCGATAGCTCAACACCGACATATGTGCTGCCAGGCCAGTAATAGGCCATGGGGACAAGATTGCCGCCGCTGGCGCAACCCAATTCCAGTAAACGGCAGTTGTCGGGTGAGGCAGCAGCCACACCAAACAGCCGGCCAATCACTGACAGATAATCAGGGTGACTCTCGGCAAGCGGGCAATCTTCATAAGGAACCGCATCATAGTCCGGTAAAGTCGGCATACTTGTGCGCACCTGGCTGGTAACGATGCACGATATTCTGAAGTTAAACGGGTGTTAATTCAAGCGGCTGAAGGAGAAAACCAACGGTAAAAAAAACGGTGATTCACCATGGTGGCAGTAAATCACCGTAATATGCCTATGGAGCATGTAAACCTTGACCTGACCGCCCTCATGGGACAAATCGCGCCATAGCGCACGAAGTACTTGCACAGGGTGCAGCTAATGGATAACCGGTTCGTTAAGCGACCGAGAATTTGTACAGTTTTGCCTTATTTGTGGCACCGATAATGTCCATTGCTTCATTGTCATTTGCGTTCAGTATCGCGTCGATCTGGTTAATCGAGTTTTGCAGCACCGTACGCCTCACAATATCACGCCAAACCTGCATCGCATTTGAGTTCCCGTCGGCAAACATCAAACCCATACCTTCCCTGGAATGATGCACCACCATAGCCGGTATCATATGAGACTCGACTTCCTGAGTTTCACCGGGCTTAAATTCAACTTTTAACATTGTATTGGTTCCGTACCTCAACGCGCCAGTCCGTACAAACATGCCATCGGCGCCAATATTAACTGTTTTGCAATGAACCACCGGGATGTTGTTGTGATACAGCAATACATTCATTGCAACGGGTAACCGGATACTGCAGCGATGCTCCATTCAGACCTCCTGTTGACTGTCAGGTTATTGCCGTTCACCAGATAAACTGGTCAACGGTTCGTGATAAATTTTGAACTCAGGAAAAACTACGCAGCTTCATGAGTGTGCGGGAACGGAGAAGACGGTTTTTCCCCGTAACGCTGATTACAACATGTGTGCAGCAATTTGTTGACACTACAGAACAAGTGGCTGTCATGCTGATAGAACGACATTCCAGCGCCGCTTGCTGCGACGCGCGCCACTTTTACCCGCATCGGGTACCATTTTTCGCTTCGATCCTGATAGTCCGGGATAGCGAGCGAAAGTTCGTCGCCGACCTTTAAATCCGCCTGATGGCAACGCAGAAACATACCATTCAAGCTAAAGTCTGTTGCCAGCGCGTGCCGCACTAAATCATCGCCGCGGTACAGATTTACTCTGAGCGTAAGTGATGAACGCTTTGCCCATCGCCGCTCCGCGTTTTGATCTGTTTGTTGTGCGCATGCCACGCCTGTTGCATTGTTGCTTCGCGGAAATGCAACAACAAACCGTTTATATAATAATCGGATCATTATCCATGTACCTGGTATGACTTGAACGCGGCGGTTACCACCGTATTGCGCCTTTGCTTAATTACTGAAAAAGAATTTTATTAAGGTTAATTGGCGGTGCTTTTTAAAACGTTTTAACTTTTTGTAACCAGCTCTTTGTTGGTAACCCGGCTAACAGTCTATTTAATAAATTTAGTGGGAATTGTATGCGCTGACTATTGGAAATTCCTTTAACCTAATAAGCAATTTCCCTATTGATTGAGGAGTAGGTAGTTATAGAAGAGAATAAAAGAGAAGAGCAAAAACCGGTCTTGACGCAGCCCTGATTACCAACGATGGTCAAGTTCACCCTATTGCAGCGAGCATGAAATTTAACCAAAATCCTTCAAAATCATTTGTTTACATTTGTTTCTAAGTCATTGTTTCTTAATCATTGCTCAACGTCAAACGGGCCAGCTCAACGACCGATCGAACCTGCATTTTTTCCATAATATGAATCCGGTGCACATCCACGGTTTTCCGACTGATACCCAGTTGCGTGGCGATTTCTTTACTGCCTTTACCGGTGATTAACAAATCCATGATTTCCCGTTCCCGGGGTGATAAATGCTGCGCGCATTCCTGGAATTTCACGCGGTCCACCTGTTCCTGATAGGCGGCAATGCTGATAGCCACCGCCTTGTTAATGGCGTCAAGCAACGCCTGATCATTGAATGGTTTTTCCAAAACATCCATGGCGCCCGCTTTCATGGCGCGGACCGCCAGTGGCACATCGCCATGGCCGGTGATGATAATTGCCGGTATCTGAATCCGCCTGTCATTCAGTATGCGTTGCAGGTCAAGGCCGCTCATCTCCGGCATGCGTATGTCAAGTATCAGGCATGCCGGACTCGACGCGCTATATGTATCCAGGAACGCCCGCGCGGAAGCGCAGCATTTTGCCGTAAGACCAACCGACTGCATCAGCAGCGATAACGAATGCCGTACCGCCTCGTCGTCATCAACAATATAAACCGTGACATCTGTTTGCACGCCGCCCACTCCAATTTTTCGAACCAACCGTAATAAATCCTGTTGCGAGTTTTAGTCAGCGCCTGTTGCGTCCTCTATTTCGTGACGCTGAAATAAAACCGCTGAACGTTAAATTTTATATTAGCACCCTTTAGATTGTGCTCCGCTGTATTTGTACTGCAATGCGAATCCCGCCAATCAAATTGAAATGTTAAAATAGTTTCCACCAATCCGGCAAACAGCAAATTGACATTGGTCACACTAACCGGGTTTAGTTCCGTGGCAACGTAAAACAGAAGCTTGCCCCGTGACCCGGCACAGACTCCACCCACAAACTGCCGTCATGGGCTTCAATTATGGACCGGCTGATAGACAAACCCATACCCATGCCCGCGCCTTTCTTGGTGGTCATAAAGGGCTTGAACACCTCGCGCTGCGCCTGTTCATCCAGCCCTGGACCCGTATCCGATATTTCAACCTGAACAAGCTTGTTATTATGCATGCTGCGTATGGTGATTTCACGCATCCTGCTGTTCGCCTGCTGTATTGCCTCGACACTGTTGCGGATCAGGTTCAAAATAACCTGCTCGATCTGAACCGGATCAACCATAATCAGCGGGACAGTTTCATCCAGTTCTTGCTTTACATGGATATGGTATCGCTTTGCATCCGCTCTTATTAACTTTACCGATTCGACAATCAGTTCATTCAAATTGATTTTCTTCCTTTGCGGAGCCTGTTTACTTACCAGCTGCCGCAAATGACGGATAATCTCAGCGGCGCGTTGCGCCTGCGAACGGGCGCCCTTGATCGCTTCCTGCAGTTTATCCGTCTGTTCAATTCCAGAGGTTGCCATTCTCAACGCAGCATCTGAATACGTCACGATTGCGGATAATGGCTGATTCAATTCATGCGCCATGCCTGTCGCCATTTCCCCCATAATGTTTAATCTGGCCATATGCGCGATCTCCGCCTGATGCTGCCGGGCCTGTTCTTCCGCCTGCCGGCGCTTGGTTGTATCGCGGTGGGAAATGACCACTCCACGGTAACTGCTGGTAAACGGCGTCACATGCATGATAATCCAGCGTTGTTCACCGCGCACACTGCAGGCGTATTCAAGTGAAAACGCGTCGCGCTTTCCGTTTAACACCTCTTCGACACCCATCACAACCTGCATGGCTTCTTTCCGGTGCGTTGAGTTGTCCTCCAGGCAAATAGCAAGATAGTTGTCGCCAATATCGGAATGAATGAATGTTGTGTTAACATTTTCGCGGGCAAATCGTCTCCATGCTTCGTTCACGGACATGATGATCCCTTGCTGGTTAATCACCGCGATATTGTCCGGCAGCGAATCCAGTATGGTTTGAATAAACCGTTCTCTTTCCCTGACGGTGTTTTCCGCCTGTTTGCGCTCCTCGATTTCATACCGGAGTTCTTCATTGGCCACTTCCAGTTCGGCGGTGCGTTCCTGGACACGCCGTTCCAACTCGTCTCGCGCGTTGCGCAGATCATCTTCCGAATGTTTACGGACGGCGATATCCCGCATTACCCCGGCCAGTTTTACAGCCTGGCCGGTTTCATCGGTGACCACCTTTCCGGTAAACGAAAACGGACGCGCCGTTCCATCTTTATCAATCAGCATTGTTTCATAGTCGTTAACTATGCCATCCCGCTTAATGAGGGATAAAAGTTTTTCCCGGTCAGCGGTGCTGGCAAAAAAATCGCCCATCGACCGGCCCAGCAATTCTTCCCTGCTATAACCGGTTTGCAGGCTCACGGAAGGACTCACTTCCAGAATTGCGCCATCAAGCGCGATTTCCGCGTAGACATCGAGTATCGAATTGAATATCTGGCGGTATTTCGTTTCGCTTTGCCGCAATGCATGCTCGGCCTGCCGGCGCGAGGTTATATCGGTAAAACTTGCGACGGACCCGTTAATCCTTCCGTCGCGGTATACAGGATTGGAACGGTATTCCACTTCAAAACTGGCGCCATCCGCACGCCAAAGAATTTCGTCATCCACATAAAAACTTTTGCCTAGCCGGTAGGCTCCGTAAACCCTGCAATCGGTATCCGGGCAGGCGCTTCCATCAATCCGCGTATGATGAATGATGGCGTGCATGTTTTTTCCCACCAGTTCAGAAACGGATTTGTAGCCCAACAAACGCAATCCCGCGGGATTGATGAAAGTGCATTTTCCTTCGAGGTCCACGCCGAACACACCTTCTCCCACGGATTCAAGCAACGAACGCAACCGCGCTTCGCTGTCGCTTTTTTGCTGGCCCGCGACTTTCATCTGTTTATAGAAGACTTGCAGCATAACAAGCCCTAGGGAAAGGACGATGGCCAAAAATGTCAAGGAAATTATAACCGCCTGCGTATTTTGAATGGATTGATAGGCTTCTTTCTTGTCCTGTTCGGTTGCGACGCCCAGTCCTAATTCCTCATCCCAGCGCCAGACGCCGACCACATACACACCGCGATAGTCCCTGTAGCCATGCAAATCAACGCCGGACTCCCCTGCCAGCGCACTGGCCGCCATGCGCGTTAAGGGATATTGTTCCTTTGGAATCATTTTCCTTTCTCCGCGTTCAGGCACTGCGCCGGGATCACGGATTTCGATATTCAATAGAGTGGATTGATTGTGTTCCAACAGGCCAAGGTTACGAAGCTCGTCAATAAAACGGCTTTTGCTGATCAAGCGTCCCTGTTTATCAAATGCATAAGTTTCGCCGGTATTGCCGATGCGACCCTGCTGCAGAATACCGGTAAATTCATCGGCCGGATTGATCTGGAACGCCAAAACCGCAATGACATCGCCGGCGTTATTGCGAACCGGAGCACCTACAAACATGGTTGGTAAATTGCCGTGTAAGTCGCCATCACTATCCATGAGCGGCGCATTCGACCATTCCGGCAAGCTGATTGCCGGCGCCCCCGCGAATATTTTTTGATAAAACTTCTGCGTTTTTATCAGTGAATTGATTTCTCCAATGCTTTCCTCGCGGCTGGATGCAAGATTTAGATAATCCGGCCCGATGATATAAAAACCCTGATAATGTTCTCCCGCCCATAATGGTTGTAAAAATTTGCGGAACTGTTGCTGGGCAGCGGATGTCTCCAACGCTTCTCTGGCGGAGGGTAATTTGAGTAATTCTCCGGTGAGCGTTCTCACTTCCGGAGTATTCGCCCACACAGCCACTTTGGCCTGTTGTTCTTTCACCCACGATTTAACCGTTTGATGGGTTGTATCCAGCACCGCAGTCAGCGATTGCGCCACGTCATACCGGGCGGCGGTGCGCAACTTGGCCTGCATGAACCAGGACGTTAGCCCCAACGTTAGAACAACCAGGGTTGAGCCAAGAACCAGAAACTTGTGGGATGATTTCATCAGGATCAGGAGACACCGATTACCAAGTTAAATACAGGTTACCATCCAAAAATCTCCTGGCGTTTGATTTTGAACAATAAAGTTAAAAGTATCCTTCGCCAGCCGGAAATATAAAATGTTTTATGCGTAAAAGGACCTTTTAGTCCCGGCGCCAGAGCAGCCGGCCATCCTGGTAAATTTCCCTAACGCGATGATAGGGTATTGACCGCAACTCCCCTTCTTCATCGATTATTTCAAACTGGAAATGATGATCCTCAGGAAAACGAATCTCCGTGAACGCCACCTTGATGATTTGATGTTCGATGCGGTCATAATATCCGATGACAAACGCGCCGGCAGCGAGCCGCTTATCCCAACGGATTTGGTTCAGAATGTCCTGTGCCGTCTGCATGTTTGAGTTTAATGACGCCAATTCCACTTTTCCCGCGATAACTGTTCCTGCATCTCACATTATAAGCAACGAACATTATAAGCGACAAAAAACACATTGCGCGGGATTTCCCGCCCGTAAGCATGGAAATAAAAATTTACAGGCTGAAAGCAATTATAAATCAGGCGGATTAGCTTGCGGATTCCAGGGAAGGATATTACACTTTTGTAGCGCTGACACAGCCACTTCTGATTGCTCTGTTCCTGATGAAGGCATCCTTGAAAATTCATATGAGTTCACAACGGTACTGTTATTACCGGTCATATAGATCATTAATTTTTGCTTTGGGCTTTTTACTGGCGCAAAGCGTCATTGTATTTGCGGAATTTAATCATCCGCTGCATCAGGCTGACAGCAGCTGCGGTATTTGTCTGGCGGCTGATCATTTGTCAGGCGGGCCGGTCACCGACGCACAGATTATTCATCCCTTCTTTCAGCATAGCTTCGTTGAAAATTTTCCTGTCCGATTCATTATCTCCACTAGCTTTACAGCCTATAGCGTTCGGGCGCCTCCCCTTTTCCAAAACCGTACATAGCAATTTCTTTTGACTGCTTATTTATATATCGCGGGCATCACGCCACGGTATGACATATGACATTTACGGGAGGCTCGTATGAAGCCACGGTTTTTAGTTATGCTAACAACAGCATTGTTAGCGAGTGAAGTTACACACGCGGAAAACACAGGAAGAATCAGCGGCAATGAATTCAATCCGGCGATCAGCCTGGTGCTTGAAGGCCGCTATGCCGATTACACGGAAGGCTTTGAGCTGCCGGGATTTCAAACCGGCGGCGAAGCGGGTATTTATGAAAAAGGTTTTTCCATCGGGCACAACGAACTGACATTGAGCGCCAATGTTGATGATAAGTTCTACGGCATGTTTAACCTGGCGATCACGCGTGAAGAAGGTGAAACCATTACCGAATTGGAAGAAGCCTGGATTGAAACGTTAGGCCTGGGCAAGGGATTTACCATTAAAGGCGGGCAATTCTATTCCGGCCTGGGTTACCTCAACTCGATTCATGATCATGCGCACGATTTCGCGGATGTGCCGCTGGTTTACGCGGCAATGTTCGGCAACCATTTGCTCGAAAAAGGCATTCAAACGCGCTGGCTGGCGCCAACCGGTATGTTTCTCGAACTGGGCGCCGAAATAACCTCCGGCGCGGAATTTCCCGGCGGGGAAAATGAAGACAACAACACAGGCCGGACCTTGTTCGTTAAAACCGGCGGTGATTTTTCGGTTAGCTCCAGTTGGCTGGCCGGACTTTCCTATTACACGGCCGAATTTGATGTTCGCGAAGGCGGCGGCCACGCCCACGGCGGCGCCGCTGCCGAAACGGACCTGGAAATTCTGGCCGGTGAAACGTCAATCGCCGGTGTTGATTTTGTTTATAAATGGACGCCCAACGGCAACCCGGCGCAGCGCAATCTGAAAATCCAGTTTGAATACTTTATGCGGGATGAAGAGGGTCAACTGGAGTACACCGATAACATCAATGTCCTTTCCGGCTCGGCCAACTATGACGGCGATCAGTCAGGTTTTTATATCCAGGCGGTATATCAATGGATGGCGCGTTGGGCTGCGCTATGATCATTTGACTTCGGACAACACGCTGTCAAATGCCAGTGGCGGCTTTACCGCTGATGAACTCGGTGACGCAACTGAACTGGTGACCGGTCATGATCCGGAACACAGCACATTAATGGTGGACTACTCGCCCAGTGAATACAGCCGGTTTCGCGTGCAATACATGAAGGATGATTCCGGCGAGATATCCGACGACCGCATTTACCTGCAATTCATCGCCAGCCTGGGTTCCCATGGCGCCCACAAGTTTTAACTCAAGTTTTAACTTAAGGAGTTTGTCATGAAGAAACCAAGTTACTTGTTCTTTATTCTTGCCGCTATCAGCTTCTCAAACGCTGCTTTGGCGCGTCTCAATGTTTTTGCCTGCGAACCCGAGTGGGGATCGCTGGCAACTGAACTGGGTGGTGATAAAGTGGAAATTTACACCGCCACCACGGCGTTTCAGGATCCCCACCGCATCGAAGCCAGGCCCTCGTTGATTGCCAGGACGCGCAACGCCGATTTAGTGGTGTGTTCCGGCGCCGATCTGGAAGTGGGCTGGCTACCCCTGCTGTTACGCTCGTCCGCGAACAAAAAAGTCCAGCCTGGCCAGCCCGGTTACTTTGAAGCGGCGCAGCAGGTGGAACGTTTGGATATTCCTGAACGAGTGGACCGCGCCATGGGTGACGTGCATGCGCAAGGCAATCCGCATGTGCATCTGGATCCGCGGCGTGTTGTGGTCATCGCGAGCGCGTTAACAAAACGCCTGGTGGAAATCGATCCCGCCAACACGTCTTATTATCAACAACGTGGTGAAGACTTTCATGCGCGCTGGCAAACCGCCATGACGCGGTGGAACACGAAAGCAGCGCCGTTAAAAGGCCAGCGCATCGTGGTGCATCATAAAGACTGGGTTTACCTGTTTGACTGGCTGGGCATAGAAAAAGCGGCGGCGCTGGAACCCAAACCCGGTGTTGCGCCGGGCGCCGGCCATCTGGCCGATGTATTATCCAGTTTGAAATCCAATCCCGCAAAACTGGTTATCCATACCAGCTATCAGGTTGGCAAAGCGTCCAGTTGGTTAAGCACGCGCGCGAATATAAAAGCAGTGCAACTGCCATATACCGTGGGCGGAAGCGATAACGCCACGGATCTCTTCTCGCTGCTGGAGGAAACCCTGGACCTGTTGCTGGAGGGTATACGTTAATCATGAACGCATTGGAACTTGGCATTCTGTTACCGGCATTTCTCGCGGGAACACTGGTGGTTCTGACGCACGTGCCACTCGGCCAGGAGGTATTGCGGCGCGGAATTATTTTCATAAACCTAGCAGTCGCCCAGGTAGCCGGTCTTGGAGTGATTGCCTCGCATAGCTTCGGCTGGGAGACACACGGCTGGGAAGTGCAACTTGCCGCGATCAGCACAGCGCTCGCGGGCGCCTTCTTTTTAAACTGGTGTGAAAGACGCTGGCCGGATATTGAAGAGGCCATAATCGGCGTGTTGTTTGTCATGGCGGCCACGGCCGGCATCCTGTTACTGGCCAACAATCCCCATGCGGGCGAACATCTTAAAGAACTGCTGGTGGGACAAATCCTGTGGGTGACTTACGAAACATTAATTCCGGTTGCCGTGGTTTATGCCTTCATACTAGCCGCATGGTTCACGCTGTACAAACGCTTTGGCAGTCCCGCCTTTTACGCGCTGTTTGCAATTACTGTCACGTTGCCGGTGCAGCTGGTGGGTATTTACCTGGTATTTGCCAGTTTGATCATTCCCGCATTGGCGACCCGCAAAGCAACACAACATCGCTTGTGGCTTGGTTACGCGTTGGGACTATCGGGTTATGCCATTGGCCTGGCAGCTTCCGCCGTGTTTGATCTGCCCACCGGTGCGGTGATCGTATGGACGCTTGCGGTCAGCGCCATGTTAACGGCAGGCATGGTTTCCGTAATGAAAGGAATCCAAAGGCGAAAAAACTGATGTGCCGGTATTGCAATAACTGATCGCACCCTGCGGGAACGGCGCTGGGCAACGCTTATTACTGCGTTTCTGCGGCCTGCAACAATCAGATGTGGTGTCCCGCGGATAGATTCAATACTTTCAAAATCATGGCAGGCTTGTCAGGCGCACAAGGTCGCCTAAAATAGTATACTGACATGTTTGCATACATTTGTTTTCGAAATAAGATACTGTAGGCAACATTTTATATTAGGCACGATTATTGCCGAATTATTTATTATCAAAACATAATGTTAAAAACTAACAATAAGCAACTATCCGCACTGGAAGTTCCTGGAAAAATATGCGGATTGCCTGATTCTCCAAATTTGATTATGCGTCATCGGACCTGACGGGATATGGAATCTTTAATTACAATTGCAAAAACCCTGCGCACGTTATTTGATGCGTCGCTTGACGCAATGGCGCTGGTCAAGGTGGATTCGGGCAAATTTGTAGCGATTAATGATAGCCATTCCAGGCTGTTCGGCTATTCGCTGGAAGCTCTTAATAAATTGGGATTGGGCAGGCTCTATCAGTTAAATAGCCAAACGAGTGCCGCCGAAGCTCTGAACCAGCTCAAGCAGGCGGAACCTTATGAAGTCTTCATTTGGCGCGCCAGTAACCACCTGGGCGGCATTGTAAATGTAGAGATAACCGGTACAGATATCGAAATAGACGGCGGCAATTATCTGCTTCTGGTCAATAAACCCATTTCCGAATCCAGCAGCACTACCAAGTTTTCCGGCATGACTTCCATCGCGGAAGCCTTTCACGACGCCGAGGCAAAATGGCGCTCCATTACCGAACATTCGGCCGATCATATAATGCTTCTCGATACACAAGGAACGATTCTCTATATCAATCATACCGTGCCTGGTTTGAGCATCGAGCAGGTAATCGGGCTGTCCGCTTACAACTTCGTCAAACCGGAACAAGTACCGATTCTCAAGAACGCTTATCAAAACGTGATAAAAACCGGGCAGCCAACCCGGTTTGAAATCGACTATGAGACCGCGAATGATGTGATCTACCTGGAAAACCACGTGGGTCCTGTTTTACGCGACGGAAAGGTTATTGCATTGACCGTCGCCAGCCGCGATGTATCACGGTGGCGCAACACGCTTAAGGCGCTGGAAAAAAGTCAGGAACATTTGCGGCACGCACTGGAAGCATCGCAGATGAGCACATGGGAGTGGGATCTGGAAACCAATAACGTCCTCTGGTCCGATGGTGTTGAATCCATGTTTGGAATGGAATCCGGTTCTTTTCAGGGCTCCTATGAAGCTTTTTTCAATCTGGTTCATCCGGATGACCGGCAACTGCTGAACGTGCGTATCCAGCAAACGCTGGAACACGATGTTCCCTTATATGTAGAACATCGCTGCATTTACCCCGATGGCTCATTGCACTGGTTAAACAGCCGGGGAAAAGTCTACCGCGACGCGTCCGCGAAACCACAACGCATAATTGGCACGATTACCGATATTACCCAGCGCAGAGAATCGGAAGAGGCATTGCGGCAAAGTGAATTTTTATTGGCAAAGTCCCAGGAGATCGCCCATATCGGCAGTTATTCCTGGGATGTAGCCAGCAATAAGTACACCTGGTCGGACGAAATGTACCGGATTTTCGGTCTCACGAAGGAAATTTTCGATGGTTCACCGGAGTCGGTTATTGAGAACGCGGTTCATCCTAAAGACAGGAACAAACTGTATGAAGGCCAGAAACATTTACTGGAAACAAAAAAGCCCCAACCGATGGAATTTCGCATTACCCGGCCTGACGGTGGTATCCGCCATGTTTACGCAAACGCGTATTTGAATTTTGACAATCAGGGTAACGTCAAGAGCACGATCGGAACGGTGCAGGATATTACCGAACGCAAACTCGCGGAAGCCGCGCTGCGCGAATCTCAGCAAAAACTTACGTTACATTTTCAACTGACCCCTCTGGGAGTAATCAGTTTTGACACCAATTTCAGGATTACCGAATGGAATCCCGCCGCGGAAAAAATATTTGGTTTTACCCGCGAGGAGGCCCTTGGGCGGCTGCCGGTGGGTTTTATCGTCTCCGAGAAAATCACCAGGGATGTCGATAAGATCTGGAACGCCCTGTTGAAACTGACCGCCGGGACCAGAAACACCAATGAAAACATCACCAAATCAGGAAAAACCATTATCTGTGAGTGGTACAACACACCCTTGATCAATGCAACGGGTGAGGTAATCGGCGTTGCTTCACTAGTGGAAGATGTCACCGCCCGTATCACCGCGCAGCGGGAGCTGGAAAAACACCGCCGCCACCTCGAAGATCTGGTAAATGAACGCACCGCCGAAATTCGTGAACAGGCGCTGATTATTAACCAGATCCATGACTCGGTGATCGCAACTGACCTGCATGGTTATGTAACCAGCTGGAATCGGGGCTCGGAAAGAATGTTTGGCTACCCCGCCGAAGAAGCGGCGGGAAAACACATTAGCTTTATTTGTCCGGAAGACCAGCGGGAGTTCCTGATAAATGATGTGATTAATCCTCTATTGGAAAAAGGCGAACACGAAACTGAAGTAAGATTGCGCCGCCAGTCCGGTGAGGAATTCTATGCTTTGTTGTCCTTGTCAGTGCAGCATGACGAGAAGGGTAAACGCTCCGGTTTGATCGGTTATTCGATTGACATATCAGACCGCAAAGCCGCCGAAGCGCAAATCTTACAGCAACAGAAAGCTCTTGAAACCGCCAACAGGGAACTGGAAGCGTTCTCGTATTCCGTATCGCATGACCTGCGCGCGCCGCTCCGTTCCATTGACGGATTCAGTTCAGTTATCTATGACGACTATTATGATTTGCTCGATGATGAAGGCAAACATAACCTGCAAAGAATCCGCCACAATACCCAGCGCATGGCGGCCTTGATTGACGACCTGTTGCAGCTTTCACGCGTGACCCGGCAGGAATTCCACAAAGAACACATTAACCTCAGTTTGCTGGCCCGGGACGTCATTCAAAAATACAAATATGAAAACCCGGATCGTGATGTGAAGATCATTATTGATGAAAACATGAATGATAACGGAGACGCAGGACTGCTGCGTATTGCGCTGGACAACCTGATCAGCAATGCCTGGAAATATACCGGCAAGCTGCAACACGCGGAAATCGCGTTTCACAAAGTAAAACTCAACGGCTCATTTGCCTATTGCATTGAAGACAACGGCGTGGGATTCGACATGCGTTATGTTGACAAGCTGTTTGGCGCGTTTCAGCGCCTGCACTCCCCCGACGAATTTTCCGGTAACGGCATCGGCCTCGCCACGGTATCACGCATTATCCAGCGCCATGGCGGAAAAATCTGGGCGGAAGGTAAAATTAACAAAGGCGCCAGGTTTTATTTCACGCTGAACATTCCACACTAACCAGCCGCTAACACCATGCGCTCGTTTTTATCGCCATCGTTCCGCCGCTCTTACCCGAATGGCACTTACTTAATCCGTCCGGCATACAAATATCCTCAAAACAGGATACTGCATCAAGCAGCAGATGCTAGTGCTACTTTGTTACATTAAAT
>JAKEGK010000302.1 GCA_022627515.1 Gammaproteobacteria bacterium | reverse complement strand
TTCCCTGCTTCAGCACTAACAACATTTGATGAAGCCGTTTGCCAAGGCCACAGCGATCCCTGGCCATCAACTGGTCCATATTTTTGCTTAATTCCAAGAGGTGCCGAATTGTTTCTTCAGTGAAGGCAGGCATAGTCCAGGTTATATTTATCAATTCCGCTGTGACCCGTTCGTCACATTCTTGTTACCGATGATTTGCTATTAATAATTGTATTTATCCGCGCATAGCTGAATTCAATTATACCCTGTATGTTCTAACCGGAAAACCACCAGCGGAAAACAGGGCGCCACTTTCAATCCGGATCAAATTGCGCTTTTTCCCGGCTCGCCATCGATTGGTTGACTGCGTGATTGTGATTGAATTCTTCTTTCGCTTATATAATTTTCACAAATCCATAATTTCCCCGGTTACGAATCGTTATTAATGCTTTTTCAAGACTAATCTTAGAAGTATAAAAATTGGTAGTGCTATTAGATTGGAAACTATTAGTCCAATATCCATCATGGAGCGGTAAGCATTCGGAGCAGTTGTTATGAGAAGTGTAAAGACGATAATTTTCATGGTTTGTGCCGCGTTGGCATTCGCCACTCATGCGGCCACCATCGCCAAATTAAGCACCGCGGGTACTGACGAAGCCAATGGCGCGAGCATCAATCCAGCCATCAGCGCGGACGGCAGTCTCGTGGTCTTTGAATCAGACGCTTCAAATCTGACCGCGGACGACACAAACGGCGTCACTGACATTTTTTTGTTTGACGTCCAAAATAATACCATTGAACGCGTCAGCATGGGACTTGGTGGCGCGCAAGCCAATGGCGCCAGCACCAATCCGGTAATATCAGGCGATGGCCGTTATATCGCGTTTGAATCTTCCGCTTTTAACCTGGTAAACGACGATAGCAACCAGGTTATCGATATTTTTCTCTACGACCGCGAATCAGGGTCGACAACACGTATTTCCGTCAACAGCAGCGGGGCCCAGGCCAGCAGCCACAGTTTCGCCCCTTCTATCAGTGACGACGGCAGAGTCATTGCGTTTTATTCTCTTGCGGCCAACCTGGTGGCGGGAGATTCAAACAGGGCAATAGACGTCTTCTTACACGACACCCTGAATCAATCAACAGAGCGTGTAAGCGTTGCTGCCAATGGTAATCAGGCGAATACAGATAGTTGGCAGCCGAGCATCAGCGCCGACGGGCAGCACATCGTGTTCGCATCCAATGCCAGCAACCTGACCGCCGGTGATACCAATAGCGCGCAGGATATCTTTCTCTATGACCGCCAAGGTCCGGTGGTTACCCTGGTATCCAACACTGGCGCCGGCCTTCCCAGCAATGGCCGCAGTTCTTATCCAGCCGTAAGTGGTGATGGCAATTTTGTGGTTTTTGAATCCGAAGCTACCAACCTCGCGCCAAACGATAACAATTACGCAACGGATATTTTTGTGTTTGACAGGAACCAGCCATCGATAATAAGGGTAAATACAAGCGAATCAGGTGATGATGCAAATGGTCCCGCCTTTCAACCCGAAATCAGCCGGGATGGCCGGATGGTCAGTTTTTTTTCCTATGCATCCAATCTTGTTGATACTGACATGAATCAATTCGAAGACGTCTTTATTTACGACCGGCAAACAGGCAACCTGGAATTGTTAACCAATACTGAAGCTGGCGAAGCCGCAGACTCATCCAGTTTCAATCCATCCCTGAGCGCGGACGGGCGTTATGTTGCGCTGTTTTCCTTTGCATCAAATCTGGTAACACCCGACACGAATAATTTTGACGATGTCTTTCTGTTTGACCGGGGCCCCCTAAACAATCCGCCCATAGCCAATGCCGGCAGCGACGGCAATATTATCCTGGGGGAAACCGTTATGCTGGATGGCACCGCCTCTGTTGATCCGGATGGCGATCCGATCAGTCTTTATGATTGGCGGGTTATCTCAGCGCCGGCCGCAAGCCAATTGAGTAACTGGTCATCCAGCGAAGCCATTACCGTTTTTTTCCCCGATGCCGTGGGTGTGTTTGTCATATCACTGACCGTGAGCGACGGACTCGCATTCAGTACCGCGGATGAAGTGTTTATTAGTGTCAGCGATAATCTGCCACCGGTAGCCGTAGTCACCGCGGATGTTACCCAGGGCTATGCGCCACTTGCGATAAGCTTTAACGGCGGTGCAAGTTATGATCCTGAGTCCGGCCCCATAACCTGGGCGTGGGACTTCGGTGATGGCGGCAGCAGCACAGACACAAATCCTGTCCATGTCTATTCAACACCCGGTTCCTTTCTGAGTGTGTTAACGGTCACGGATAATTTGGGTAATCAGGACCAGGCAGAGTTGCGTATTGATGTCCTGGCCGTGAATCAGCCGCCGGTGATTGTCAATCTAGTCGTGTCACCGGCATCCGGCCCGGCGCCGCTTGTCACGAATCTGTCAGTTCAGGCAGTTGACCCGGAAAACGGCAGCCTCAGCATCGTATGGGATCTGGGTGATGGCGCTGTTGTGTACGACGTATGGCAACTAGTCCATACCTACAACTACTCTGGCGACTATAAAGGCAGTGTAACCGTGAGCGATGGCGTGTCCAGCACCAAACAGAAATTTGTTGTCAGCGTGGAATCCGATTTTTCAATCTACGACACTCACTACAAAATTCAAATCCACAATGAAAAACCGGAGCAAGGAAAATTCCGCTTTTGGACCCGGTTCGTGTTTAATGACCGTCTCGCGGATGATGACATAGTTGCGCTCGAGTTCGCTGGTCTTGATATCTTTCAGCTGACCTTTAAGGAATTTCGCATGAACAAACCCGGTTTGTATGTATATAAATCCAATAAGTTAATGGTCAAACTGGATTTTAACCGGCAGGAAATGGAGGTATACAGGCAACGCATGTATATCACCGATGAGAATTTCAAACCGTATTCCGGTTTGACTTTGCGGTTTGGCGAGCACGTGGCCGTGGCTGATATCGAAGTTGAGAAACACAAGATGTGTCAGAAAAATCACCATGACCATGACGAAAAGGATTGCCCCGTCACTATAATCACCGACAAGGATTCTCATACACATTGATAAGGAAACGCGACGGGTAACACAGGTGAAACGTTAATACCGAATGAGAGTCAATTGGAATATCTATCCCGCTGTTAAGTGGGTTCCAGAATTCACCCCGGGTGAATTCTGGAAACACATCCCCCGGATCTGCCACAAAGCACGCAACTCGCAGGTCTAATCTGGTTTCTTTCAGTTTCCCTTTTTTTTGGAATAACGGTATAAAAACGGAGTTTATCCGAGAGCCAGCAGTTTTGCCCAAATGGCCTTGAGGCTGCGGAATATGATCCAGAGAAACAGCAACGGAAACATGATTGTCTGTATGACAAAAACTACAATGAGGTTAATAGCATGTTTCGTAGCGTCAGCGGCCACTTCCTTGTATTTGTCCAGACGGTCATTGATGGAAATGCTCTGGCTCGCGGATTCGAAAAACCGCTTCGCTCTGTCTATCAGGTCTTCCTGTTCCGTATCATAGGTTGCAATCTGCCCGTTGCTGATTTTGCTGATGCTGGCCTGGGTTTTTTCCAGTTCGCTACTCGACTCCATATATTGGTTATGCAAAAAATATCCGTACAATCCTTCGCTGCCGATTGCCGCCAGTGGCACCGAGAAGCGGATAAACAACAGTACTATGGTGAAAAACAGCAGCAACTTTTTCAGTTCTGCTGCAAACCAGTTGGCGCGCCAGACAGCAACCAGATAAACGGATAACAAACAAACCAGCAACAGGGTGACCAGCATCGTCGAACTGATCGTTAACAGTACTTTTTGTATTCCCAAAGATGCCGCACTCGCCAGCATGATCCAGGAGAACTGTTCTACAAGATCATTGATCGGATCCAGTATCTGACCTGGCGCAAAATTGACACCAAAACCGGCTGGATGAACCGCAATTTCCGTTCCCTGGGCCACCGAAATCACCCCATTTAATCCCCTGGCGATTCCAAAGGTAATCAACGATCTTTTGAATGACTCTTCCGTATATGTCACCCCTTTGACATCTATAACACCGGATATGGCAGCAATGGCGCAAATCAGCGCACCAATGGAAATAATCAATTTTCCAAGAGGCAATCGGGATTCACTCATGCTATCACTCAACGGCATTGATAGATTTAAAAACAATTACAACAAACAGTCATGTAAAGGCATTTACAAAACCGCGCCGGGATAAACGTCAAACATACCGCACGCATTGATTCGGCGCTATGGACTGGCGGAACACTTTCTCCCTGCACTGCACAATGATTATAGCGTATGCCTGTCTAACAACAGCTATTATACTTAAGCACCTCATTGATTGTTACAAACTTTTTACGATTTTCAAACCTGAACGAGTCCATAATCAAATTAATGCACGGCAAGCCAAATATGGTATAGCCACCTGGAAACAATGTAATTCCCGTTTGGATTTAAACGCTGGCATTGTCTGCCATGTCAAATACTAAATGTATCGCGCACAGGAAGTTAACACCCAATACGGCAACATCCTTCAGGGAGACATATGCGAACTGGCTGATACTTGTTAATAGTGTGGCGACAAAAAAGAAAACCAAGACTTTTAATGTTGTGGCCGGAATTACTAAAGTGCTAAAACATCCCTCTTACATCAACACCTTATTCCCTTCCTACTTGGCCACCCCTCTGATAAAATACAACAGGGTATGGGGCACGTTGAATATTCTTTCCTGAATCCGGACTTGCTCCGGAAATTTCCATGCGGATTATCCTGCCATGATTGCCAAGAATTATTTTGCACGCTCGATATGATAGAGCCGGGTAATCAAAACCTTGTCATCAATTCGTTTCGCGACAATCTGAATTTTGCCCTTCATCGAGTAACCCGGTTCATCGCTCCGCGCAAATACTATGGCTTCCAGATCACCGCTGCCTTTGGCGTATTTTGCGCCATGCGTCCATTTGATGCCCTGAATGAACATCTGCCGGCTGGAAGTGCTGGCAAACAAGCGCTTGTAGTCCTCCTCAATTTCCTTTAATCCATTACGGTCGTTGGTTGCCGCGTCTTTTGCAAACAGGCTGGCAAGCATTTTGATATTACCGCTTTCATACGCGCCGATCAATCGCGTGACTATGTCCTGCAATTCCGCCGCCGTTGGTCCCTCTGGTTTCACGGATCTGCTGGTGGAAGAAAGTTTCAGTTCCGGAGTTACGACGTTGACCTTCCGATTTAACAGTTCGAGGCGATCAATTTTCAATTCGTTGTTCAGTAGCTGCAACTCCCACTTTGCACTGGCATTAACGGACTGGATACCCTTGTTATCTTTTAGTTCTAGGGAAGCCCGGTAGCCGCTATCGACGACCACTCTTTTGCCTTGCGTGCGCCATGTTACGCCATCGATGCTGACGTCGCGCTTGTTACTATTGATGAATACCGTTTCATAGTTGTTTTTTAACTGTTCAATAATCTGATTGCCTTGCTCAGTATGGTCCACACCGAATAATAATGTCATCTGTAGCATGTCGCCTTGCTCATAGGCTGCCGCGTATTTTTCAAGAACACGATTGACATCAGCACCGCTGATTGATGGTTCCGGCATGGCGTTGAAGGACTCTTTTCCGTTGACAGGTGGTTTCAATTCGGCTGGCGGCGTGTTTACACTGGATTTCAGGGATGCGAGGCCTGTTTTTTTCATAAGATCGCTATCGTGCGCGGCCGCCGGGTCAGTTGACGCCCTGGCGGAAACCGCTTGCTGTCCGGTGCGCTTCGCCTGTTCAAGTTTGGTCAATTCGCGAGTGACTACATTGCCAAGTTCACTAATCTCTTTTTTGCTGTTACTCAACGCAACATAATTAACGTCCGGCAGTGCAATACCCATAGCCAGAGCCAGCTTCATTATCGGATGTGCGCTGGAAGCGTTATCTTTTCCGGCAAACTCGCCTATGTTTTGTTCTTCCCGGAATTTTTGTTTTAACCGGTAACTGAAATGTTGATACCAGGCCCTGTTTTGTAATATTTCTTTCGCTTCCTGATTATTCCTGCTCCATTCACGTATAAATAAATTGATTCGTGTGTCATTCCAGTCACCATCGCGGATAATCAGATTGGCTACTCTTTCCAGCTGTAATTCCGATCTTGATCGTGCATCACTTATTTCCGAATCGTTTGTTGACTCGTGGAGCTGTGGCTGGCTGGATGAAAATAAAAATGACAAACTCCAGGCAAAGCCCAGAAATGCAAGCATAAATGCCAGGTACATTGCATATCGCAGCACGGTAACTTTCTCCACTCGCTTACCGGCTATAGTAATTTCGTTACTCAGGTTGCCATAGTTATCATTAACCGCACCGGAAGAAACAAAAAACGGATCTTCAGCATCGCTGCCTATCACCGTTTCGTAATTGTTGATTCTACGCTGTACACGTCCATCCTCTGATACGATGGCTTCGGTGGCTTTCGACAATAAAGCATGCACCCGCTCATGAGTCATGTCTAATGCTCGCTTTAATCAGACGGTTAAATTGCTATGATTTGTTTTATTAATTTTTATGGTTTTATTAGTTGAATGCGAGTAATTATACGCCAGTGATCAAAATAGAAAACCATCTCGTTCCACGGATAATAAAAAACACAACCGCCTGTCTTATAGTGGGAGACTTAACGCAGCTGTCCATAATTTTGCCCGCTAAGCTTATGAAATAAGGTACGAAATATACAAAGTTCGTGTTGCAAATACACGGAACATGATACAAATGGTTATAAGAATATTTGTTTTTGTTATCACGAAGTATTGGCGAAAATAAGCGTTCCTGACAGCCACATTTAATGATGAAAGAAGCAAAATTAATTTATAAAACTTCATCTTGATATTTACCATTTAATAAGACACAAGATATTGTGTTTACCAATTTGGTTACCTGCTATTTACTGTGTCGCTGCAACAAGACGAGGCTTTCACCAAAGCATGAGTTACAACCGCTGGTGACTCCAGCCAGGCAGACGCCTCTTCTTACATTTATATAGTACCTGAATCCGTAGTTTCGTTTGCGGAGCCCTTCCGCGCTTGACGTTTTCAAAGCCGCGG
>JAKEGK010000301.1 GCA_022627515.1 Gammaproteobacteria bacterium | reverse complement strand
ACCGGTGACATTCATTCCATTGTCCCTTGATGGCGCCCCGATGATTTGTTTGTAACCAATAACTGCGTCTTTGTTAACGATTTATACGGTCCAAAATCGAGTATTTCACTATGAATTTTTCTGCCTTGTACGAATTCTCCTAAAATTATGTAGGGTTATTATGAGAATTTCGCCGTTAGGTTGACTTTGAAGTTTGTCCAAATATACTCTTTATTATAAGTAATAACTTATGCAATTAATAAGAAATTGCTTATGTATATTCGCTTTTGTATTAATGCAAACAGGGGGCGGCAATGCAAAAGCGGAAAAAGCATCGGGGGTGGAGTCGGAGTGACTCAGTTGGTGCGTTAGGGGCGGTCGTTACAACGCGGGGGTTAGCGACAAGAATATGATGAAGTCTGTCATATTTGTTTCAAGTAATTACGCACTGTCCGCTCTGACTTCACCTCTCGATGTTTCCTGAAATTATCCGATGTTGATGGGCCGCATCGCGCACGGCGTGGGATTCGGCCCTTGGTGATTCCAAAAATTAAACAAAGCTCATTGATCAAAACGTCGGGGGCAGACGATGACTGAAGAACAAGCGGGGCCGAACGCAGATTTACGTACCGGCCAAAGTGGCAATATAGTTAGTGCGGTTGCTATCCTCAAACAAAAATATCCCGGACAATTCAACGAAATTAAAAACAAGGCTTCCAAAGCTTCATCGCGCAAGTTCTTTCTTGCGTCCTGTCTTATCGCAGCGATTATCTCCTCAGCCTGGTTTAAATGGGGTGCATTCAGTTATGCCGTAGACTATGCGTTTATTTACAACACCGGCCTGGCGGGCGGCCTGTTGATGCTTCTGGCATTGGCGTATTCCTTACGCAAGCGGTTGGGAGTGTTGAAAAACGCGGGCAAGGTGGAGTCGTGGTACTACCTGCATTTGTGCGCGGGTATCAGCGGCCCGCTTTTGATAATTTTTCATTCCTCATTCGCCGTTAAATCGGTGAATAGCCTGATTGCCATCACCGCCATGGTGCTGATTGTATGCAGTGGAGCGTTGGGGCGGTTTATTTTCACACGTCTTTCGTTCACCATGCATAGTACGCTGGAGCGCATCAGCCGGGAGGAGGCGCAGTTATTCGACACTCTGGTGAAGTACGACAGCGAGCTGATCAGAAAGCATTTGTCACGTTTAACGGAAACCTGCCTGACACAACCAAAAACGGTTTTTCATATTCCTTACGCCTATTTCCTGGTGCGTGCCCACGCGGCGGCCTGTTACGCCGGAGTCGGTGATCAGATTACCAGGGTTCTGGTGGAAGTGGCAAAACGTTCGCGTTGGGATGAGCAAACGTTGCGTCTTACAGTGCACAGCGAAAAATATTATTTGCGGCAGTATATCAAAACACTAATGGATGTATCCGTGGTAAGATCCTGCGAACAACTATTAAGTAAATGGCGGCTGTTTCATGCGCCTGTCATGTATTTGTTATTGCTTTGCGCGCTGGCGCATGTCTGGGTAGTGCATGCCTACTAAGGTGGCCGCTGAAAGACAGGACGTTATTGTTAATAAGCGCCTTTTGATGGACCATTGATAATAAAAAAACCCTTTCCTTCCATAGGAGGAAAGGGTTTAACTTTTGTTACCCGGGGCAGCAGCCTATTTGCGGTCAAAGGTTACTGCGCGTAGTTTGTTTTTATTGCATTTAAGCTGATTGCTGTTTTCCACTGAGCAGTCGAGCTTGTGTTCCGCGTCCTGCCAGCCGAGTTGCACCGGCACTTTGCCGCCTGATTCAACAAACTCCGGGTCGGTTATCTTGATGTCTACCACATTGTTACGGTATGAAACTTTGAAATCTCCGCTTTCCTTGATGCTGTATACAACCGCTTTGGTTGTATAGCGGATATCCGCCATGCCAATGTTGCGGGTGACCTCCTTGGAAACACACTCGAGTGTCTTGCCTTTGTCCGTGCACTTTGTCAGTTGGGACGGCAGAAATTCCGCAGGTTTGTTTTCCTTGGACCAGCCGCCTTCCAGCAGCATTTCCTTAACATTAGGCTTGGTCTTGAGTTTGGGTTCCGGATTGTAGGTCATGGATACCTTTTGACGTTCCAATCGCCTTTGTTGTTCTTCCGCAGCCTGCATTGCCAGTTCCTGCCGTTTCAATTCGTTTTTTACTTCGAGGATGCGTTCCTCGGCAAAGGAATAGCCGCCTTTTGCAGCGCGGGTATACCAGCGCAGCGCTTTTTCCAGGTCGACCGGGACACTGCGGCCTTTTTCATAAATTGATCCGAGGTAGTAGTATGCGCGGACGTTATTGCTTTCTGCGGCGGTATTCAGCCATGTCAATGCCTTGGCGTCGTCCTGCGCCACGCCTTCACCGCGTAAAAAGCTGTATCCCACTTTGAACGCGGCCTTATCACTGCCTTGTTTTGCTGCTTTTACAAACCACTCAAATGCTTTTTCCATGTCTTTGGAGACGCCGTTTCCTTTTTCGTACATCGTAGCGATGTCGTATTGGGCTTCCACGTCACCTGCTTCCGCTTTTGGCAGTTGCTGCTTGAATTTCTCCTGCCACACATAATCGTCTTTATAAGCGAACGAAGACATAGGCAATAAAATACAAATTAATAAAACGAGTTTCCTGCACATCATCCTAATCGCCTTATGGTAATTTTTACTGATTACTTCTACTTTGAAAAATATCGGTATCTGATTGTAAAAACTTTAACCACTTCACATTTTTAAATGGCAGGAAAAAAAGGGGAATGATGGCGGGTACATAACCATTATGAATGGGTGGAGAAAATTTTATTGCCTTATAACCGGTATTGATATTTTGACATTCCATATTGTTTTTTTTCCGGTTTGAAACCGTATTCGCCCGGCCGGCTATAAATAAAATTAATCATCTGGCTCAGAAGCCTGCGCCCGATTTGTCAGTGGCTGACATTAGTTGGTGGCTGACAATAGTATGGAGGTTTATACGTTGATGCGTAGTTCGTTGGGTTCGAAAGTGCAACGTGTTCGCTGGCAATAATCCAGCCATTCTCCCAGAAAGCGATTGATTTGCTGTTTCTCGTTTTTCTGGTACATGCGCGGATTGGGATACGAATAGCGCGAATGGAAATGCTTGTGATGCTGAAAATTGACAACTTCTGCCACGCACGCGTCATGATAACAGCGTACCGCGAGATGAATTTGCGGCAGCCATTTTTGTTGGCCGGCATAATCAATGTTGAATGAAAACATCGTGGTGTAAGGCGTGACATCGAGGATCTTGATTTCCACGCGATGGGCCACCGTGCGCGCCCAGATCACGGCATCGCAATGCATGGCTTCAATGAAGGGTAATACGCGGCGTATCTTCGCGTAGTTGGCTTCATGCACCACGGTCTGGTTTTTGGGATGTCGGATCAGGTAGCCCATATGCGTTAAAGTATCATTATTTTGGGCTAGTCGTCATCCTTGATCCAATCCTCCATTCTGGCGCGTAATCGAAGGTGGGCTTGACTTAGCAATTGACTTATGCGTGATTCGCTGACGTTAAGTACTGAACCGATTTCCCGCAAATTCAATTCCGATTCGTAGTATAAGGCCACGATCAGTTTTTCGCGTTCCGGCAACGAGGCAATCGCTTCGGCTAATTTTTCATTAAAATTGTGTTTTTCAAGTTCTTCGTGCAGGCCATTCTTCTGATCACCGACAGTGCAGCGTATCGCGTCTTCATCTATTCCCAAATCATCCCAGCTCATCACCTTGTGCGAGGAAATGTTTTGCAGCGTTTTGTAGTATTCATCCCTGCTGATATTCAGTAATTTAATAACTTCTTCGTCGCGCGCGTCGCGGCCTTCGCGATTTTCTATTTCCCGGATCGCTTCGGTGATATCACGCACCTTGCGGTGAACTGATTTCGGCGCCCAATCATTGCGGCGCAGTTCATCGAGCATCGCTCCGCGAATGCGGATACCGGCATAAGTTTCGAAACTGGCGCCCTGGTCCGAATCATATTTGCGGGATGCTTCCAGGAGCCCCACCATTCCGGCTTGCAGTAAATCATCAACAATGACTGTTGCGGGCAATCGTGCTTTTAGATGGTAAGCGATGCGCTTGACGAGTGGCGCATATTGGGTAACGAGTTCGTCATGCGCGCGTGCGTGTAAATTATCGTACATTTCAGATCCTTGCAGCCCGAAGCTGGTTTAACAATCATTGTTAACGAACGAAACCTGAACAACTGCATGCTATTCGGCGCATGTATGACAAACCTTTAGTACGCCTGTCGTGAAAAGTACGCCGACTAGCGGAGTCAATACGGACATTTTCTGTTGAGTATGGGTGACAATGCGGACCTGCATATCAGCAAAAGTGTGACGCAGTTCACAAGTCTGGGAAACAGGGCTGTTTTTTTGAAACGAACAAACTAAGAAGCGGGAATCAATAGTTTATCGGAATGGGGGTGAGGATCCGAATAGATGCGGATCTATTAAGGGGCGTTTTTGAACGACAGGTATTTGCTTAATGGATCTGTTTATATTTCCCTTCTGCCGCTGAATGCGTGTGATAATGTGCCGCTATCAATGTATTCCAGCTCTCCTCCGACAGGCACGCCGTGGGCAATGCGGGTTGGCCTGATGCCGCATGTCTTGACGATTTCGCTGATGTAGTGCGCGGTGGCTTCGCCTTCCACGGTGGGATTGGTGGCGAGTATGACTTCCCTGATCAAGCCAGTCCTGAGGCGCTGCTCAAGCAGATCCAGCCCGATTTCTTTCGGGCCAATGCCATCCAGCGGCGACAAGTGTCCCATGAGCACGAAATACAGGCCGGTGTAATCGGTTGCCTGTTCGATCGCGTTGACGTCCGCCGGCGTTTCAACGACACACAGTTTGCTTTTATCACGCTTGGGGCTGGCGCATACGGCGCATAATGCCGTTTCCGTCAAGGTGCGGCATGATTGGCAGTGGCCGATTTTTTCCGCTGCTTCCAGTAATGTGCCGGCCAGACGTTTGGCGGCTTCGCGGTTGTGTTCCAGCAAATAAAATGCCATGCGTTGCGCCGATTTCGGGCCTACGCCGGGCAGGCAGCGCAGATCCTCAATGAGGCGGTTGATTAACGGGCTGAATTGCACAGGCAGGCGCTCGTTTTAAAACGGCAGTTTGAAATCGCCCGGGAGCGGTAATCCCTGCGTCATCGACGCAAAGGTTTCCTTGGATTTCTTTTCGATGTTGCGCACCGCGTCATTGACCGCCGCGGCGATCAAATCTTCGAGCATTTCTTTATCATCTTTTAACAGGCTGTCATCGATGCTGACTTTGATGACATCATGACGGCCATTCATTTTGATCGTAACCAATCCGCCACCGGATTGTCCGGTAAACTCGGTGCTGGCGAGTTTTTCCTGCGCTTTTTGCATATTCGCCTGCATTTCCTGCGCTTGCTTCATTAATTTTCCAATTCCGCCTTTCATCTTCTATTCCTCTGTTGGCTGATTCATTCTGAATATGTGGCTAAAGACCGGGATCAAGGGTAATGCCGATTATACTTCACTCCGCAACAGGCCGTCCCGTGCTAATCGACTGGCTGGATCGATTTCGGGGATATCCGGCCATCAAATGTTTCCACTATGGCTTTGACAATAGTGTCATTGTAAATGGCGCTTTCAGCAGATGTCTGGCGTTCCCTGGCGCGCTGCTGTTCCCGCAATGCTGGCGTGTCGTTTACCTGTTCCTGAAGCGTAAAACTCAGCCGCAAAGTTTTACCCGTGCGGGCGTGAATCGCCTGCTGTAACATTTCTTCCCGTTGCTTGCTGATAAATTGCCGGTGCGCTTCTGATAATGCCAGTTCCAGTTGGCCGCCGGCGCAGCTGACAAATACACTGTTCTTGGCGAGCTGCAGTGGCACGCCGCTCAAGGGCAGCCGGTTGACCAGGGATTCCCAATCATCGTTGCTTT
>JAKEGK010000300.1 GCA_022627515.1 Gammaproteobacteria bacterium | reverse complement strand
TGATACTTTTTTAACAGATCATACAAAGTGGGCCGGCTTACCGCTAATAAATCCGCCGCCGCAGAAATGTTATTGTTTGCTCTTGCGATCGCTTCCAGTATGGCGCTGCGTTCCGCTTTTTCCCGGACTTCGCGTAATTCCAGGCTGGGTAGTTCAGCGCTGTCCACTTTCGCGTGCGCCAATTCAAGATCCTCAGCCGTTATCTGATTGTTATCCGAAATAATAAACGCGCGCCTGACCTTGTTTTCCAGTTCCCGCACGTTGCCCGGCCAGGTATGGCGGCTCAAGGCGTTGAGCGCGTCTTCGGAAAAATTTTTCTTCTTGCCGCGCGCTTCGTTATTCAGGCGGTTCAGGATTGATCGGGCGAGCAATATGATATCCCCTTCCCGGTCGCGCAACGGCGGTATCTCAATCACGATTTCGCTAATGCGGTAATACAAATCCTCCCGGAACCGGCCTTCCTGAATCAGCCGGTTTAAATCCTGGTGTGTCGCGCACACCACGCGCACATCGATAGGAATTTCCTTACGCCCGCCAATCCGTTCGATCACCCGTTCCTGCAGAAACCGCAGGATTTTGGCCTGCAGCGCAGGCGGCAGATCACCCACTTCATCGATAAAGAAGGTGCCGCCGTCGGCGTACTCCAGTTTGCCCGGTGTCTGCTTGATGGCGCCCGTAAATGCGCCTTTTTCATAGCCAAACAGCTCGCTTTCCAACAAAGTCTCCGGAATGGCGGCGCTGTTGATCGCAACAAATGGCTTGTCTGCCCGTGTGCTGAGGTTGTGAATGGCGCGCGCAATAATTTCCTTGCCGGTGCCGCTTTCCCCCAGCAACAGGGTCGTTATATTCGTCGGCGCGACTTTTTCGATGGTGCGGCAAACCTTCAGCATCTGCGGGCTCGCGGCAATGATACCTTTTAACACCGTACTGGGCTGGCTCAGCTGTAATTTGCGGTAATCTTTTTCCAGCTCATAAAGTCCATAAGCGCGGTCAATGATCAGCGCCAGTACGTCGGGATCAATGGGTTTCTGGTAAAAATCATAGGCGCCCAGGCCAACCGCCTTCAGGGCGTTTTCCCGGTCGTCATTGCCAGTGACGACGATCACCTTGGCGTGAGGAGCAATTTTCTGTATCTCCTGAAGCAACGCCAGTCCTTCGGTGGCATTGGCGGGATCCGGCGGTAAACCGAGATCGAGGGTAACGACCGCGGGTGCTATCCCGCGCAGTTTGTCCAGCGCGGTTTCCCGGTCGCCGGCCACCGTAACGTCGTAGCCCTGAAAGCTCCAGCGTAGTTGCTTTTGCAAACCGGGATCATCTTCGATGACCAATAACGGTCTTAGTTTTGGATTAGACATATTCTTATCAATATACCTTTATTGATTCATTTTTACCGGTGTCGCCCGGGTTTCTTCAGCCGCTTTTTTTTCAGCCAGGGGTAAACTTACCAAAAACGTTGTGCCTTCGCCAACCCGGCTGAACACATCGATCCGTCCCCCAAGAGCTTTGACAAACTCGGACGCTTCATATGCGCCAATTCCCATGCCCGCATTACCTTTGGTGGTATGGAACGGCTTGAACAACTGGTCGCGGATGAACTCTTCACTCATGCCGCATCCGTTGTCTTCAATCGTAATTTTTGCCTGACTGTGCTCAGTATAGACGTGTAAATTTACAAAGCCGCTGCGCGCCGTTGCATCCTGCGCGTTTTGCACCAGATGTTCAATGATCGCGGCCAGCCGGTCTTTATCCGCCAGGATTTGCACTGTCTTATCCAGTTGTTTTATGACAGGCCGGGGTTCGGCGGCCGAACGGTTTTTAACAACCTGCTCGATAACGTCCGACAACTTCAATCGGGTAATGTTTTGCCCCGCATTATGCTGGATACGCAATTGCGTCAACAGACGGTTCATTTTCTGTGTTGCATGAGAGATGGTTGAAAGCGCGTCGTCGATAAACAGGGGATTATCCCGATGCTCTTCCGCGTTCTTCGAAATTAAGGACAGTTGCGCCACGATATTTTTCAGATCATGCACCACAAAGGCGGAGAGCCGGTTAAATGCCTCAAATTGCCGGGCTGAAGCCAGCGCGAGACTTACCTCCAGCAACGCCAGGTAACCCGCCACCTGCCGTCCCGCGGTGCGCAATAAATCGCGTATCTCCCAATCCAGCTTATCCTTTGCCCGGGAGTGCGTTAACACCGTAAATCCCAACAACTGGGATTGATGCATCAGCGGCACAACCAGCCAGGCTTCAGGCAGTTCCAGCAACCACTGCGGCACCTGTAGATCCCGGTAAACACCGCGGTCACGCGCGTATTCATCCAGGTCAATGATCCATTGGGTTTTCGCCAGGAATTCAATCATGGAGTCCGCGCCATCGATATGGCGTTCACCAAGATCCATTACAGTCCAGTTCTCAACCAATTCATAGTCATTTGCTTCCCGGGTTAACCAGAGTAATCCGGCCGGGCTTTCAACGATATCCGCCAATGCCCGCAGAGCGTTGTTGCGCAGCACGTGGGGTTCCTGCTGACCGGAAAGCAGGCTGGTAATCCGCAGCCATTCCTCACGATAATCATAACGGTAATGATAAAAATGCTTGGCTAAAAATACGCGCATCGAGGCACGGATGGTGCCGGAGAAC
>JAKEGK010000299.1 GCA_022627515.1 Gammaproteobacteria bacterium | reverse complement strand
TGCGTCTCTCTATAAGCGTCGGTAATCAATTTCCAGCGTCTGGCTTCACGGCGGTAATCTTTCTTTATTTCCCGTGGCAGACTTTCGAGGTTGTATTTGTCAATGTACTGCTCTATAGACTGGAAAGCGTTTTCTTTTGCAAGCTCTTCCGCGTGATTAAACTGCATCTTTGAAAAATCGTTGTAGCCTTCCTTGTAGTACACAGCGGCTTTGGCGAGTAACAACTTGGTTTCCTCGCGCCTGTCCGGCTGTTTATTATTTATTTCCGCTGCGTAGCGCTGCGCCAGTTCCAGGGCCTTGTCAAATTTTTCCATCGCCGCTTTTTCATCGTTGGCGGCGGCGTGCAACCAGCCCAGTTCTTCGTATACAAACCTTGTAACATAGTTTTTCACAGGCTCGTCCTGTCCCTCGTACCGGTTTGTCAGGCTGGTCAATAACTGCTGCGCATCAGCCTGCCGGTGCTCCAGGTAATACCAGTCAAGCAACTGCCCGGAAAGCCTGGTAATCATGTGCCATTCTTCAGGCTTTTTCGTCTGGATAGCGAACGACAATCCCTTTTGCAAACTCGCCTCGGAATCATGGTTGTACTGTTGTTTGAATTGTATCTGGGATAATTTTTCGTAACTGGCGGCCAGCTGGTAATAATATTGTTGTGGTTTTTTCTCATAGAGAGCAATCGCCGTTTGCTGGTATTCTTTTGCCTTTCCCAATTCATTGTTTGCCAGATGGTACTCGGCATAACTGCGGGAAAGCCTCGCGAGTGACTCGTCATCGTTAAGACTTGCGTAAACCGATTCTGCGCGTTTCAGATACTCGTTTGCCTTGACGAATTCGTTATTGCCAATAGCTTGATCCGCCGCCTGTATCAACATATTGAAGCGTTGTTGCGGTAATTTAGCACTGGCAATTTCGCTGTCCCTGTCATTTTTTACCATTTTCCCCAGATACTTTGCCTTGATTTGCGGCGTCTGATCGTTCTGTTGCGCTGTCATAATGGCGAGTTGTGGTGTTAACAACAGTGCGAGCATATAAAGTCCGAGCAAACCCAGGGAGGTCATCGCGCTGCTGTTTTTTGGCTGGGATATTACGCCTTCTAACGACTTCACGAGATCATATTTCATCAGGAAATTCAGTTTCCGGAAGCGGGGGTTTTTCAACGCCAGAAATACTCCGGCCAGTTTGTTGTTAATATCCAGGGAATGAAAGTCCCTGGCTTTTTGATCCTTTTTGCGTTGTTCTTTCATCAATTTATGCAATGCGCGCAATACAGCCCCTTCCCGCATGCCGAATGGAATACTGGCGACAATAATCATCGCCAGCACCCAGAACACGGGTTCGCCCAGAAAATACCCGCCCGCGGCAAACAGGGCGCCACTCGCCAGTGGAAACATCAGCTTGCTCATTGGAACAGATTCCATCATGATCAGGCGCATAATGCGTCCGCCATCCAGAGACATGAACGGCAATAGATGAAGATAATTAACCAGTAACAGCACAACCGCGGCTTCGTATATCAACGGGTATTGATTGTTTTTATTGACCACAATCAGGGCGATACCCGCAAGAATGCCGGGGAGAGGCCCCATCAGGTAGACAATAACCTGCTTCCACTTGGCGGCGCCGTTGCCTTTGGAGGAATCGGCCCAGCCAAAAAACCGGACGCACATTATCTGTGAATCACGATACCGCAATACCATCATCGCCAGGATATGCCCCAATTCATGCAGCAGGATCGCGCCCGAGAGGATCACTATCGAATGGGATGAGAACGTTAGGCCCAACAGGTGGTAAGCAATCAGCCATGTTGCGGCAATCAGCATAAACCCGGCAAACAGACCCGGCAAACGGCGTTGGTGTGTTGCGCTTAGACATTTGTACGCCAGTATGTCGGACTCGACCGGGTACTCCGATGAGGAAAGCGCCTGACTGGCGGTTCCCTGCAGCTTGTTTTTGAGTTTGGATTTAAATCTGGCATTCAACAACTTTTTTGCGCGCAGTTCGCCTTTAAAATACGGGAACACCATTTTCAGGCATTTCAACAGGGACAACCGGTAAAAATTGTCTCCCTTTTTTTTCAGCCCGTGTTCCTGTTCAAGATTGGCGAAATAACCATCCATGAGTTTTTGTTGCGATGTGACATAAGCGGCAGGATCCAGTAATTGATAATTGGTTGTGGAACTCCATATCCTGCGCTCTTCCCGATGAATGTCGTATTGTTGATGTATTGACTGAACCATCGGATCATGAACCGTCACGCCGGGTATCTCCGACATTACGGTGTGCTCACGCCCGTTCATTGTCAACAAAGCGTTGCCGTCCGGGGCAATACTCCAGAAATTAACTTCATAACCCGGCATATCCAGCGAAGTTGACGCAGGTGAAATCTCGGCGAAAACACGGGTTTCCGGATGCGCCAAAACGAGACTCCATTTCTGGCCGGCGGCCCGCGCCACAATATCCTGCGATAACTGACAGTGCTGTATTTTAAATCCCAAGGGTGTTAACTGCTTGACGGCGTCCGCATAAAGCGTTTTGAGATAGGGAGGTATATCGCTGGCTTTTTTCAGCTGGAATTTCGGGCGCTGAATACGAAAGGCCAGCAATTGGTTGATCCTGCTGACAAATACCGCCAGCACAACTGCTATCAAAAAAATGAAAATTATCAGAACGTCAGTGACCCAGGCCGATTCCATAATTCAACACACTCGTTTATCCCTTTGTGTCGAATCCTGAACGGAAAATTAAAGGATTAAAACTGCCGCTTTCTTCACATTTCCCGGACCTGCACCATTTCGATGCCATGGATATCCGCAAAATCGCCACAACCCGGGCTAGTACCCGGGACGCCATAAAGCTGCTGATTAGTTATATTAATCGGTTGCTGCTGCGCCGCTTGTTAATGACATAACATGAAGACCTGTCATAAAGACAGGGTTCGTTACCATACTCGTATGCGGCTATTTCCTGATTACGCCAGGGCGATGGCCAGGTATAAAACGTATAACAGGCCGTTAATCCCAAGATGCCAGACCCGCAACTGACCACGCGCATGCAGTAGGCGCAGCCACAGCGCGGCCACGAGGGTAATCACCACGCCGGCAAGCACCTCACGCTGCGGAACCCATGGCGTGAGCATAATGCCAATGGCCGGCAACAAGGTGCCTTGAAACACCATTGCGCCGGTAATGTTGCCAAACGCCAGCGTGTCTTTATGACGGCGGATCCAGAGTATGCTGTTGACTTTTTCCGGCAACTCGGTGGCGATAGGAATAATCAATAATGAAAGTAACAACGCGGAAATTCCCAACATCGCGGATGCTTCCTCAACGCCGTGAATAAATCCTTTCGCACCCGCCACCAGTAAAACCAGGCCCAGCGCCAATTGCGCGACGATTATCGGCATATTCACCTTAAGTCCCAGGCGTTCAAGGAACATTTTTTCGTTGGCTTCGGTCCCATGACCGTCTTTCACCAGGCGCGCCGAAGCCCGCAACGTCAACATAATGTACACAAAATAAATCAACGCCATGCAAACCGCTAAAGTGCCGCGCACCGCCGGGAGATCGCGCGGTACAAACAGTGCAATAGCGGATAACGAAAACGCGAACAGGAAAAAATCCAGATCGCGCTGCAAACCACTGCTTTCCGGCGAAAGATGACCTTGCATGCCCCGCTTGCGCAATACGGAAACGGCCATGAGACACAACGACAGTGTGGACAACATCAACGGCGCGCCAAGAATAGCGCCGACCCCGATTTCCTCATTGATCTCGGTATTGGCGGTGCCGGCGAAGATCGCCAGCAATGGCACCATGGTTTCCGGCAGCGCGGTGCCGACCGCCGCGAACAGGGACCCCGTGACGCCTTCGGAGATTTTCAGCCTCTCGCCCAGATGCTCCAGAGCGTTGGTAAAAACCTCGGCGGCAATCAGAATCACCAGCAACATAAACACCAGTTGTATAAAAACCATAAAGCGAAGCCCTCGAAAAAGACGCTATTTATATCGTTAAACCGGAGGAAAGGAAAGTTTAGAGTTTAATGGCGGATAAATCCGGTGGATTTTGCATGACGCAGGACTCCACTCCACTGATGGCTGACAGCATTTAAGGTGTAAAACTGCCGGTAACCTTGTTTCGCCGCCACGGCAACCGGATTTAGCGCATCGTCCGGAATGGGCTCCCGGACCAGGCGCTGCGAACAGCCGGATGCCGATCACCTGATAGTGCCGTTGGCGCGCTATGGCAACAAACCGCTCGCTAGAGAAAGGCGCGTATTCTTCCTGATCTTAAGCCAGATGTGTTGTGTTTTTGGTTTTGCCCAGAAACACAATAAATAACAGCATGAATGCGCCATCGATTGCGGCGGGGATAAGAACGACGGATTCCGCGATCCCGATACTATAGCGGTAGGACAACGTGACAACATCAAACAATTTCGCGAATACGCCCAGCAATGCAAGGCCGCGGTTCTTCGAGATATCCAATGCAACAAGGTAATATCCCGCGCCAATTAACAACACGAAAATCCCGAAATCACGCCACAACCGGAGCGCCATGGCATCCGCGCTGTGCCGGGCTATTCCATAAGCCAGATCGTAGGTCCAGGCGGTGGCGAATATCAGCGGCACCGCAATCATAAAATTGAATGCTGCGGCGGCGATCCACATTTTTTTCCACCAGTGGTTTCCAATGTTCATCATGCAAAATCCTTTTGCTGTGTTCAAGGGAGCAACTGACCAGGTATCTGTTTCGTCATGCCGGCGAACGCCAGTATCCGTAATTACGGATTAAATACCTGATTCCGGCGCCGGCTTACTTTGCACTTTGTGCCTGCGAATACTTTTATAAACACCGGAGTAACCGCAAATAAAACACATAAACCGCGTCAGAGTTTCTGAAGCCGAATACAGCGCACGTTGGCAAAACATAACGGGTTACCGTGTATTGCCAAACACTTCCCCGCCGGTGGGCTCTATCTTTTTTTCTTTATTCAACGCCTGGCGCATTTTTGATGTCTCGAGATAGATATGTTTTCTGCCACGATTCTGGTTACCCAGGGGCCGGTGTTCCGGCAAGGCATGCCAGGGGTTGAAAGTTAGGTTGCGCGCAAAGGCCAGCTGAGCTTCGGAATCAAACCGTTGTGCCGGTATCTTTACGACGGCAACATTTACAAACGGAGACAATTTTTCCGGCCATACCACCGAGGCATCTTCAATGGGCATG
>JAKEGK010000298.1 GCA_022627515.1 Gammaproteobacteria bacterium | reverse complement strand
TGATAAATTTTGCCGCTTTTGGACTTATATTTTAACGTGACGCTCTGCGCCTTTATGGTAATACCACGCTCCCTTTCCAGATCCATGGAATCCAGAACCTGCTCCGACATTTCACGCTCTGCCAATCCACCGCATAGCTGGATAAAGCGATCCGCCAGGGTGGATTTACCATGGTCTATGTGGGCAATAATGGAAAAGTTGCGGATATGATCCAGCTGGGTCATACAAACCTATTGTCTATACTTGCTCTTGGAGCAATATATCTTGTGTTGTTAAATGCCTGCCTTATGGCAACAATCTACGGAAGCTTTTCTGACTGGAAGAAATTGCCCGAAAATCCTTATTAATCTTTTATTTTCAGCGTGTTAAAACCATCCGAAGACCGGCTAAAGTTGGCTTCGCTATTCTAATCTATTTTCAGCTGAAAAACACATGCTTGCGGCCAAGAAAAACCGGATTCACTCACTAGCGTGAACCCGGTTATAGAGATTGGCAATTTCGGCAGGAAATAAAATTCTGGACAGGAGAGTAAAAACATTTCCACTCTTTGTTGGTTCGTTTCCTTTTATTCGCCGTCGGAAAGTTTTAATGCCAGAAACACAGGTCCTCCACGGCGTTGAACCAGCAAGGGAACCGATTTATTTGCAGGCAAGTTGTCAATTATCTCTTTAAAGTGCTTGGTGTCTTTCACATCGGTATTGTTAATCATCAGAATAACATCTCCGCGGCGCACACCTGCTTTGCGCGCCGGACCCGAACTCACATTGCTTACAAAAACACCATTCTCTTTAATCTCCAGACTGGAGCGTTGCTCCGTATTCAGGTCAACCACAACAACATTCAATTTATTGTCTTCCGAAGGTTTCGGTTCCGGAGCGCTGGCCAGCGTTGCGTCGTCGTCCGGCAGCTCACCTAAATTGACAGTCAGGCTTTTTTTCTTTCCGTTGCGTAAAATCTCCACTTTGACGTTTCTGCCCACGTCTGTCATACCAACCACCGGCGGCAAATTCGAGGAACGCTCGATATTTTTCCCGTCAAACTTTATTACCACATCACCGACCTGAAATCCGGCTTTTTCCGCCGGACTGTCCGGTAACACCTTGGCCACCAGCGCGCCGCGTGGTTTATCCATACCGAAGGATTCCGCCAGTTCGCGGGTAACATCCTGGATCAAGACACCCAACCATCCCCTGGCCACACGGCCGGATGATTTAAGCTGATCGACGACATTCATCACCATGTTAATCGGTATGGCAAACGACAACCCCATAAAACCACCAGTACGGCTGTAGATCTGGGAATTGATCCCGATCACTTTGCCATCCAGATTAAACAACGGGCCGCCCGAGTTCCCGGGATTAATCGCCACATCCGTCTGTATGAATGGAACATAGTTCTCGCGGGGTAGGTTTCTTCCCTTGGCGCTGACAATCCCCGCCGTAACCGAATAATCAAACCCGAAAGGCGAACCGATCGCAAGCACCCATTCACCGACTTTCAATGACTCTGAATCGCCGATTGTAACCACCGGTAAATCTTCACCTTCAATCTTTAACAGCGCGATATCACTGCGGGGATCCGTACCTACCATTTCAGCCACCAGCTCGCGGCGATCTGAAAGCCGGACAATAATTTCATTGGCATCTTTAATGACGTGATTATTAGTCAATATATAACCGTCTTTGGAAATGATAAATCCGGAACCCAGCGACTTGGAGTCAAAGTCTTCAAACTCACGGCCTTCTTCATCACCAAAAAAATGCCGGAACAAGTCGCCAAAGGGTCCCTCAGGCACCTGCTCACCCTGAAAAGGTTGCCGGGTTGGTGGATGCTTGATTTTTTGCGTGGTACTGATGTTAACAACCGCCGCGCCGTTTTTTTCCACCAGGTCGGTAAAATCCGGAAGTTCACGCGCATTCGCAGTCGCCAGAGCGAATAAAAACAACAGCATCATGAAAAATACAGACAATTGTTTTACGTCAGTTGCACGCACTTTAGTTTTCTCCTGTAATGCAATTTTTCTTGGATAAATTCGCTTTAGCCTAATAGCTTATATTCAGGCTGAACCAAAACTTCATTCGCATGGCGCAGCAGGATTGGCTGATATTGCGGGTGGTCAGTGGTCTTGCGGCTATGCCATCTTAAGCCCATAACGCTGACAACCAGTCCAACGAGAGCGCCCAGCACGCTCATAGAATCTGACTCAATTGACAGTGTGCGTGAAACAATAGTTTCCCCCAGCAAGGCAAAAACAATCATATACAAAACAGGAACCGCGTAAACCAGCAAAGAACCTTTTACCAGCGCATTTTCATTAACGCCGATAATTACCTCATCGCCAACGTTAACAGGAAAATCTCCGCTGACACGGAAGATGTTTCGCTTGTTGCCCAGCACTTTCTGCAAGACCGCTGAACCGCAGCCTTTGTTAGCGGCGCACTGGCCACACACCGACCGGCGTTGCACTTCAACCCAGATGCCATCTTCATCCACGGAGACAACTGTAGCATGCTCTTCGAGCATTAAATCACCTTCATTATTGATTGGAAATTGACTCGGCGATCATTTGCACGGTTTGCTGCGGGACTTCACCGACAACCGTAACATGATAATTAGCCAGCAAGGATCCGAATACGTTCACGGCGCCCATGCTTGATGCGCCAAGTAATCCATGATCTTGCTCACTATACTGCTCGATGTAAATTGATATAGAGGCCAATCCATCCGAAACCATCATATAATCGACGGGCTGGTTTCTGTTTGGTATTTTTTGTTTGGAACGGTCAGTAACAATAAAGCCATCCGGCATGCGCGCGATTCGCCAGCTATTGGTCTCCTGCTCTATTTGTTGATCCGCCCTTTTTCCCCTGCCATTGTGCCAGGTATAACTCTCGCCATTGACGGCAGGTTGAAGCATGGCGTCCGGTATCCTGTCAACAACGGCCAACTCGACAAACATGAGCTGCTCAAGCACCGAACCGTCAGTAGCCAGTAAATCTGATTTCAATAACAGGCCACTGTCATCGTCAATCCAGAACCGGTAACCATAGCGAAAGCCGTCTTTCGGGCGGATTAAAACAACAGTTGATTCGCGTTCCGCGATACGCCCTTTGCCATCTACAACAAATTCGTATTGCCCCTCAAAATCCCCGAAGTTCCTGGTAAGTCTGGATAATAAATGGTTATTGAACCGGCGCTCGCCCACCACCACAGACCGGGTGTCCGGCATATAGCAGGTAACGATTTCGTTGTTGCGGATGACTTCGCGCGCTTCGCCGCTCAAGTGCACGAGGCGTTGAATTTCTCCTGACTTGTCCTGTTTGTGAACAAGTTTTAGCGACTCGACCTGACCGCCATGCAGGTAAACCAGAGTGCCGTGATAATTCAGGTCTTTTATCGCAGAACCCATTTTATTAAGAAAGCTTAACGCGGGAGCGGCATTCTGCTCAGCCCCTGCATAGGAAAACAGAACCAGACTGGTTAGGAAAACGACTAGCCTCACTGTTTAACCTGATCCGCGGAAAATTTTTGCTGGGAGGAAGAAACGATTCGTGCCGAAGAAATAATATCGTGAACCCCTGCGCCAGCTGCATATTGTGAATGATTAACGATATATTGATGAAGCTGTGAATCAAATTTCCGTAATGTTATTTGTGGAATCGGCTGTTGCTGAACCAGCGGTTGCTGTTGAACCGTTGTAGACGCGGTGGCAAAACCATTTGCCGGCTTCGATGTAATCACCGGCTGCACGTTTGCGGCAACTGGATTTTCTTCCGCCATCCTTACAAACTCACTTTTATCCGGCATTGCTGTCGCCACTTGTTCCGGCTCTTCGCTGTATTTCGATTGCACCCCAATTACCGCAATTGCCGCTACGGACGCCGCAATCGCAAATCCGGCGGCTTTCCTGGTTAAGATCGATTGGTAATTTGACTTATTTGATAAACTGGCGGCTGGTGCGAGGATGGTGGGTTCGGCTTCAACGACAGACATGACGTGACGAACAAAATCCCGTTTTATACCGGACGGCAGTTGATTCCGCATTGAGTCACTGATCAACTGGTAGCGTTCAAGACAGGATTTTAATCCTTCATCTTTACAGAGGGTGCTTATGAGTTGTTCGCAATTTTCGTGACTTAATTCATTATCTAGGAACGCTGATATCTGCTCGTCTTTTTCAGTTGCTTTTGTCATTGTTTCATACCCTGCGTGCTGTGACATTATCCAATTAGTGGCCGAAGTGTTTTGTCGATAGCTTCCCGAGCCCGGAATATCCTGGACCTGACGGTACCCACTGGACAATCCATGGCTTCGGCAATCTCTTCATAGCTCAAACCTTCAATCTCCCGCAGCGTTATCGCTGTTCGTAAATCTTCCGGAAGATTTTCTATGGTCCGAAATACAGTCTCCTGAATTTCGTCACGCCTGAGCATACTTTCAGGCGTTGCATATTCCTTTAATGCCGATTCACCCTCAAACTGTTCCGCGTCTTGTGCTTCGATATCGACATTCGGCAACCTGCGACCCTGGGCTACCAGATAATTCTTTGCAGTATTAATTGCTATACGGTACATCCATGTATAAAACGCGCTATCGCCTCTAAAATTCGGCAGCGCGCGGTAAGCCTTTATAAAAGCTTCCTGGGAAACATCGTAAACTTCCTGCTGATCCTTGACATAACGAGATATTAACTTGACGACCTTATGCTGGTATTTCCGCACAAGAATATCAAATGCCGTTTTATCCCCTCGTTGTACTCGCTCGACGAGCGCCTGATCCACGTTTCTTTCGGCCATCTGGGCCAAAACCCCTTATATAGCAAGGCAGACATCCTATGCCTTATTTTCCTAGACAATACGATCTTAAGATAGTTCGCCACTCTGCCAGGTAATAAAGGATGTGATATCCCACTCATCTCCATACAAAAATTCTTCCCGATGAGTCTTACTCCAGAGTGACTATCTCAGTCACCATTTTTTTCCCGCCACCCGCCGTCCATCAGCTGTCGGTGGCAAACCGTATTGTACATACAATGCTTTCAAGCGCCATGTTTTCGACTACATCGACATTTTTTGATAAGAATTGTTCCTAAATGCCTTGATTCAGCGTTAAAATGACAATCCGGTGACAATACGTTAACGAATTACACTATAACAAACAATCAGTTAACTCAAGCATATTAACACCCACTCATAAAAATGACACCTACCCATAAATATGACGTCTTAATTTTCGGCACGGGAGCGGCGGGTTTAACATTGGCGCTGCAATTGGATCCCCGATACAACATTGCCCTGGTATCGAAAGGCAACATCCGTTCCGGTTGCACGTGGTACGCGCAAGGGGGCATATCCGCCGTAATCGATCCCGAAGATTCAATTGATTCGCATGTCGCGGACACGTTAAACGCCGGCGCGGGTTTGTGCCGGGAATCGATTGTTCGTTATGTTGTGGAACATAGCAAGGAAGAAATCGACTGGTTAATCGGATTGGGTGTGCCTTTTACTCATACCGAAGAAAACAATAAAAAGTCGGCCTATCATCTGACGCGCGAAGGCGGTCACAGCCACCGGCGGGTGATTCATTGTAAAGACGCAACAGGCCATGCGCTTTCCAGGACCTTGATAGAACGTGTAAAAGAACGTTCTAATATTCATATATTCGAAAATCATATTGCGATCGATCTGATTACCGCCGCCAAATTAAACCAGTCACCCCAACGAGTCCTCGGCGCCTATGTACACAACAAAAAGTCGGGGCACACCGAAACATTCCAGGCCAACAAAGTCGTACTTGCCAGCGGCGGGGCCAGCAAAGTATATCTTTATACCAGTAATCCCGACGAATCCACGGGCGATGGCATTGCCATGGCCTGGCGCGCCGGCTGCCGCATTGCAAATATGGAGTTTATCCAGTTTCACCCCACCTGCCTTTATCATCCGCATGCCAAATCCTTTCTGATATCCGAAGCCGTGCGCGGTGAAGGCGGCCATTTGTTACTGCCTGACGGCACGCGATTCATGACCAAAGTGGATCCGCGCGCGGAACTGGCCCCGCGGGATATAGTGGCCCGTGCTATCGACCATGAAATGAAAAAACGCGGCCTGGATTGTGTTTACCTGGATATCAGCTTCAAGCCGGAAGAGTTTATCAAGTCCCATTTTCCCACGATCTATCAAAACTGCCTGAAGTTTGGTTTCGATATTACAAAACAACCCATCCCCGTAGTGCCCGCGGCGCACTACACCTGCGGCGGTATTGTTACGAACCAATATGGCCAAACGGATATTGATGGCTTGTATGCCATTGGAGAAACCGCCTGTACCGGCATGCATGGCGCAAATCGGATGGCCAGCAATTCGCTGCTGGAATGCCTGGTGTTTGGCGCCTCGGCGGCACGGCATATCAATAGCCGCAAACCATCTCAAGAACCATTTACGGTATTGCCGGAATGGGATGAAAGCCGGGTCACCGATTCCGATGAAGAAATTGTGGTAGCCCACAACTGGGATGAGCTGCGCCACTTCATGTGGGACTACGTGGGTATTGTAAGATCCAATAAACGCCTGGAGCGCGCCATGCGCCGCGTGAATTTATTAGCCCATGAGATTTTTGAATACTACAGCAACTTCCGTGTCACCAATGATCTGATCGAGCTGCGCAACCTGGTGGACGTTGCCGAACTGATCATCCGCAGCGCCATGGCGCGCAAGGAAAGCCGCGGCCTGCATTATACGCTCAACTACCCGAAACCTGATGAGAGCAAGCCGCCACAGGACACTATTTTGATCCCGCCAACTTACCGGGCGCCTGAGACGTATACCATCGAAGACGTATCCGCAAGCGTCTGAAGGTATCCGGATCGATATTGTCGCGCAGCAGGACGATGGCGCGATGGCGGTTATACCAGGCGCGATCGTGCAATCGCAGGTTGATTATCGACAAATGCGGGTGCACGTACGTCGCAGGCAACAATTCCGCATAATGAGTTTGCTGATCAGAATCGGTAAGCTGCCACTGATCATGTTCGTCCCAGATGGCCTCCACCAAACCCGGCCATACTTTGCCAATTAGCGAACGTCCGGTTAGCCATCCCAATCGAAAAAGACTCATCGCAAGACTCAGTAAAACAGTCACCGCAGAAAACAGTTTTGCCGCCACTGGCAGCGCAAGGAGAACTAACAACGCCGCGGCGCCCAGATGCAACGCGCTGATGGCAAACAGCATAATACGGGAAGGAACGATATTAAACCGTAACGGACTGGCGTATTTTGGCGACGACATCAGACATTCCTGCATCCATGGGCACCACGCGCCCCATGAGATATTCCAGTAACAAATCATCGGGACTCTGCAATAGTAACTCAAACGATGCCCGTTGTTGCGCTGTAAGAGCATCGAATTGCTGTTTAAAAAAATCCTGCAACAGACTGTCGAGTTCAAGCATACCGCGGCGGCACTGCCAGTATAGGCGGGATTTTTGCTGACCAGGCTGATCGCGCTGTGGTTCATAATTTTCAATGTACATCCGGTTCAAACTCCATCACAGCTGGGTCTTTAACATCAATTTGCGGATATTGCCAATCGCTTTGGTAGGGTTGAGTCCCTTGGGACACACATCCACGCAATTCATAATGGTGTGGCAACGGAACAGGCTATAAGCTCCTGTAAGATCCTGGAGCCTCTCTGCTGTCGCCTGATCCCGGCTGTCCGCCAGAAACCGCCAGGCTTGCAGCAGGGCGGCCGGGCCCCGGAATTTATCCGGATTCCACCAGAACGAAGGACACGCGGTGGAGCAGCAGGCGCATAAAATACATTCGTATAATCCATCGAGCCGGTCACGCTGTTCCGGGGTCTGTTCATACTCGATTTCCGGTTCCGGGTCGTGCACGGTCAGGTAGGGTTTCACCGCGCGGTATTGCTGGTAAAACTGTGTCATATCCACGACCAAATCGCGGATTACCGGCAAGCCCGGCAGCGGGCGAATTTCCACCGGTTCTTTCAGGCTTTTGAGCGGTGTAATACACGCCAGCCCGTTGCGGCCATTGATATTCAGCGCATCCGAACCACACACGCCTTCGCCGCAGGAGCGCCGGAAACTTAAGGAATCATCGAGGCTGGCTTTGATTTTTAACAGGGCATCCAGCAGCATCATGCCCGGCTCAATTTCCGGCAATGTGTATTGCTGCATATAGGGCTTGCTGTCCGTATCCGGATTGTAGCGGTAAATCAGGAATTGCATGGCGTTTTACCTATAATCATTACCATTCTCATTGCATCCGCATGACACTTAATAAACCCGCTTTTGGGGCGGAAACGAATCAACACTTAACGGTTTGGTGCGCACGGGCTTGTAATCCAGTTTATAACCTTCCTTGAAAAACAAGGTATGTTTCATCCAGTGCACATCGTCACGCTCCGGAAAGTCCACCCGCGAATGCGCACCCCGGCTCTCCTGACGCGCTTGCGCGCTGATGACTGTCGCCAAAGCGAGGTCCACCATGTTTTCCAGTTCCATGGCTTCGATACGCGCCGTATTGAATATTTTGCTGTGATCCTTTATGCGTGCATGCTGCAAACGCTGTTCGATCGCCTTGATTTTTACCACGCCATCCTGCAGCACTTCCGCGGTTCGAAATACGCCGCAATGATTTTCCATTTCCCGTTGTAATTCCATGCGCAGATTGTCAACCGACTCGCCATCGCCCTGCTGGTCCCAGCGCGCCAGGCGCTGCATGCCCCTGTCCACACTGTCCGCGTGCAGTGGACGATGATAGTGATTCTCCTGCAAATAGCCGATAATGTGATTACCAGCGGCGCGGCCAAACACAATAATGTCCAGCAGGGAATTGCCACCCAAACGGTTCGCGCCATGCACCGATACGCAGGCGCATTCGCCCGCCGCATACAATCCGGGCACCGGCTCTTCCACCAGTTGCCCCAGCGGCGCCACCACCTGGCCAAACCGGTTGGTGGGTATGCCGCCCATGGTGTAATGCGCCGTCGGGAAGACCGGTATCGGCGTGTCGACCGGATCAACATGCACAAAGGTAATGGCGGTTTCGCGTATACCGGGCAAGCGCTTGTGAATGACATCGGCGCCCAAATGATCGAGCTTCAACAGAACGTGATCACCCCTGGGCCCGCACCCGCGCCCTTCGCGGACCTCGATGGCAATGGCGCGGCTCACGATATCCCGGCTCGCCAGATCCCTGGCGTGCGGCGCATAACGTTCCATGAAACGTTCGCCGTCTTTATTAATCAGATAGCCGCCTTCGCCGCGCACGCCTTCGGTGATCAGCATGCCTTTACCGGCAATACCGGTGGGATGAAACTGAAAGAACTCCATATCCTGAACGGGAATGCCAGCGCGCAACGCCATCGCCATGCCGTCCCCGGTATTGATCCGCGCGTTGGTATTGGTGCGGAACAACTGCCCCACGCCGCCGGTTGCCAGCAAGGTGGTCTTGGCCTCAATGATCAGCGGCTCGCCGGTTTCTATGTCCAGCACCAGGGCGCCCAGCACATAACCTTCATCGTCCTTTAACAGATCAACAGCAAAGTATTCGTCGAAGAAATGCGTTTTGGCGCGGATGTTCTGCTGGTACAAGGCGTGCAGAATCGCATGCCCGGTGCGGTCCGCGGCCGCGCAGGTTCGCGCCGCCTGATCACCACCAAAGTTCTGGCTTTGCCCGCCAAAAGGGCGCTGATAAATCTTGCCATTATCCAGGCGCGAAAACGGAACACCCGAGTGCTCCAGTTCAATCACGCAATGCGACGCCGCGCGGCACATGTATTCAATGGCGTCCTGATCACCCAGATAGTCGCTGCCTTTTACGGTATCGTACATATGCCAGTGCCAGTTGTCCGGCAGCACATTGGCCAGCGCCGCGTTCATGCCGCCTTGCGCGGCCACGGTATGGGAACGGGTGGGGAACACCTTGGACACCACCGCCACCGTGGCCTCGGCCCGGGAAAGTTGCAAGGCCGCGCGAAGCCCGCCGCCGCCCGCGCCAATCACCAGGGAATCAAATTTTCGTTTTGCGATCGCCATTATTTTTTCTTAAATACATTTTTTGAATACATGTGTTGGACACGTGTGTTGAATTGGTTTTGAAAACGAGCTGCGCAAATTCATTCAGCGAACGACGATCGTCAATAAAACTTTAAATTCCCACAACCCCATCGCGATCAGCAAGAATGCCAGAACCGCGAGCATCACCAGGCGCAATCCGGGCGCTTTCACGTAATCAAGAATAATATCCCGGGAGCCCACCCACGCATGAAACAGCAACGCCAAAATAAATAAACCTACGGTAATATTGTTGAAGGGATCACGCAACCACGACACCCATTGATCGAAACCGGTTGCGCCGCGGGTGGCAAAACAGAATCCCGCATAAACGGTAAAAACCAGGATATATAACGCACTCAGGCGTTGCATGGTCCACGCGCGCAATCCCGAGGCGACTTGTTCGGTCATCGCATGATACCCAACAACAGGATCGTTATCAGTAAAGCAAGGCTGTAGACCAGCCAGGCGCTGATACGCGCCACAGGCCGGGATACGCCCACATCGATATCAATCAGCAATATACGAATCCCCGAAAAAAAATGATGTAAAAAAGACCATACCAGCAGCACCAGTACGCCTTGCGCCAATGGATAATCCAGCGCCGCCATCACCGATTCGTATCCCGCGGCACTTGAAACGGAAAGCTGGAACGCATAAATAACGAAAGGAATCGCAATGACCATGAGCAAACCCGAAATACGGTGCCCAATCGATACCACCGCGGTAATGGGCATTCTGATTTTGAACAGGTTCAGGTATTTCAGGCGATTTTTATTTTTATCCATCGATATCAAGTGTATAACATGTTCACCAAAGGTCTAGCCCGCATTTCTCACCACCCTTCTACTGCGACAAACGGTGGTGAGAAATACGGGCTAGTATACAGGCCAAGCCGGTAATCGTTACAATACCTACTAAGAGTATCACACACCCATCTTGGAACCGTCATGACAATCACACTCAAGTGGCACGAGTTTTTAAAAACCCAGGGTGCTCAATTTAAAAACAACACGGTTGAGCATTTCGGAAATATAGACACGGAACGCAATGCCGTTATTAGTCAGGATGTATTGTGCGATCTGACCCATCTGGGATTTATATCCGTTTCAGGCGACGACGCACTGAAATTTTTACAAAACCAGTTGAGCAATGACATCAATCAGGTATCCGGACAGCGCAGCCAGCTCAACGCCTATTGCACCGCCAAAGGCCGGGCGCTGGCCTTGTTTCGCGTCTACCGGTTTCACAACGATTACTATTTGCAGTTACCTGTTGAGCGCATTGAAGCAACAATAAAACGCCTGCAAATGTTTGTGCTGATGTCCAAGGTCAAACTGCAGGACGCCACTGACCGGTTCCTGGCGTTTGGATTGGCGGGACCCAATGCAACTCAACGGCTGCAAGCGATGGCATCGTCTATCCCTGCGCAGGATGACGCGTGCAGCAGCACCGATAATCTGCTGATTACCAAAATTCGCGGCCGGCAAGCGCGCTACATTATCGCCGGTGAGTATGAGTCCCTGACGGCCGCCTGGAATACGCTAAAAGACAATACCGTTTTGTGCGGCAACCATGGCTGGTCCTATCTGGATATTCAGGCGGGTATTCCGCAAATCTACGCTGAAAACGTTGAAGAATTCGTTCCACAGATGTTGAATCTGCACAGTATCGATGGCATCAGTTTCCAGAAAGGTTGTTATCCCGGGCAGGAAGTTGTGGCGCGCATGCACTATTTGGGAAAACTGAAACGACGCATGTATCTGGCGCATGCCGCGAGCGGCCAGCCGCCCCGGGCAGGCGATCTGGTATTCAGCGCGGACGATCAGTCAGAGCAAGGCATCGGGCGCGTTGTACAAGCGCAACCCTCGCCCACAGGTGGTTATGATTTGCTTGCCGTGCTGCAAATCGCTTATGCGCAGTCCGGGCTGGTACACCTTTTCAAGCCGGACGGACCGGCACTGACCTTGCGAGAACTGCCGTATGCAGTTGCTTTGGAAAGGGAAGACAAACCGGCAGAAACCTGAATAACCTGTTCGTGACTAGGTAGCGCGCACAGGCTCCACGGCCTTGAAGTGTATTTCATTATTCCGGGTTACAAAGAAATAACCGTTTACCACCTGCTTTTTCTGTTTCACCAGCCGGTAGACAACCGGCTTCTCAATCAGCATTTTTTTCCCGCGGCACTTAACGGAAACGTTGCCGTGTAAATCTATTTCAATATCGCCGGCGCCGTCAACGCCATACACTTTCAATTTCAGCTGGCTGGCGTCAGCCTGTTCATGCAACACAAATTCATAATACAGTTGTTTCTGTTTGCCGTGAAAATAAACATCAACGCCGGGGAATACCCCGGCATACTTCACCTCGGTAAAACCGGAAGGCGCATCATCGGCGGAATGGCTGGTTTTTGTTTTGGTTAACTGCAACGGACCCAGGCCTTTTATTACAGGCGCGTCTTCCGCGCCAAGAAATTTGAGGCTTACCTGGGAAAGCTTGGTCCTGGATTTTCCGGCGCGGATTTCGCCGTTCTGCTCGTTGCTGTAGAGGTTCAGCAGCACTTCATTATTCATAAACAACAGATCGTACTGGTAACCCTTGGAAAAGAATTTCACGTCCTGCGCGAACGCGCCATCATTACTTTGAAACCGCATGGGAAATTCCGCAAAAAATTCCGCAACGGTCGAGACTTCCGGCGCAGGTAGAAAAAATTTCAGAGCGGACAAAAGATAGGAAAATACAAGCAGCAATCCAATTGTGCTGAGTACACTCCAGACAAAATGACGGCGGTTAAAAAAACTGTTAACCAGACCAGTGCGGCTAATCCGTGCCACGCTAAAACTCCCTTTCATATTCCCGGTTATTTATTGTTATTGTTATGGAGACGATTCCCGGACTACACCGATACCCCCGTCATCGATAAACCAGCGGACACACCACCATTGCTCGGTTTCCCTGTGATGCGCCAACATTGTTCCTAATTATTGTCGGTATTGCTGCAAATTTCCAGTGTAAGCAAATAAATTGCTGAGCGCCATAAACTTCAGCGCTGATGACATATAGTTTGCTTATAATACGCGGACCGGCGGATTTCGCGCGGCAATCAGCAGATAAATCCTGATATTCAAAAAAAGCAATCGGCAAAAAACCTATAGGCTTGTAGTCGGACGCATATGCGGAAACAACAGTACGTCTCTTATGGACGGAACATCAGCAAATAACATCACCAGGCGGTCAATACCAATACCCTCGCCGGCTGTTGGCGGCATTCCATGTTCCAGCGCCACGATATAGTCCGCATCATAATGCATGGCTTCATGGTCTCCGGCATCTTTCTCTGCCACCTGTTTGCGGAAACGTTCGGCCTGATCTTCCGGATCATTCAATTCGGAAAATCCATTGGCGATTTCCCGGCCGCCGACGAAAAACTCAAACCGGTCGGTCACAAAAGGATCGTGATCGTTGCGGCGCGCCAGCGGCGACACTTCCGTGGGGTAAGCGGTAATAAATGTCGGGTCTTTTAAGCGCTGCTCCACGGTCTTTTCAAAGATTTCAATCTGCACCTTTCCCAATCCGTAGCTGTCCTTGAGTGGTATTCCCAGATTTTCCGCAATCCGCCGCGCCCCTTTTTCATCACGCAGCTGTTCGGCGCTGATTCCGGGATTGAAATGTATTATGGAATCAAACACCGTCATGCGCGCAAAGGGCTTGCCGAAATCGTACGTTTCGCCCTGATAATCCACGCTGGTGGAACCACGGATTTCCCGCGCCAGGCCGCGCATCATTTCTTCCGTCAAATCCATCAGGTCGTGGAAATCCGCGTACGCCTGATAAAATTCCACCATGGTGAATTCCGGATTATGCCGCGTGGACAGCCCCTCATTGCGAAAGTTACGGTTGATCTCGAAGACCCGTTCAAATCCGCCAACCACCAGGCGCTTCAAATACAATTCCGGCGCCACGCGCAGATACAATTCCATGTCCAGGGTATTGTGATAGGTTTTGAAAGGGCGCGCGGTCGCGCCTCCGGGAATGGCGTGCATCATGGGTGTTTCAACTTCCATGAATCCGTGATCCAGCAAACTGCGCCGCACGTAGTCAATTACCCGCGAGCGGATACGAAAGGTGTTCCGTGTTACATCGCTCATGATCAGGTCAACATAACGCTGCCGGTACTTGGTCTCCTGGTCGGCCAGACCATGATATTTATCCGGCAGCGGACGCAACGCCTTGGTGAGCAGTTCCATTTCATCCACGCGTATCGAGAGCTCGCCGGTCTGGGTGCGGAATACCGCGCCTTCCGCGCCCACGATATCGCCGATGTCCCACTTTTTAAATTGATTGTTATAAAAACCTTCCGGAAGGGTATCGCGGGCAACAAACAACTGGATCTGGCCGGACATATCCTGCAGATGCACAAAGCTGTTTTTGCCCATGACGCGCCGCGTCATCATACGGCCGGCCACTTTGACGCGCACCGGTTCCGCTTCCAGTTGCTCGTTGGTATATCCGGCATACTTGGCGAGTATCTCTCCCGCGAGGGCGTTGCGCCGGAAAGTGTTGGGATAGGCGTTACCATTTTCACGCAACGCCGCAAGTTTTTCCCGCCGTTGCGCGATCAGTTTGTTGGTGTCTTCGGCTTGTTCGCTGTCTTGTGGACTTTTGGATTGATTGTTTTCCATTATTAGATCTTGCTGCCTGGTTAATTAATTGTTTGCCTGTGGTTGATTAATGGTTAAATTCCGCTTTTCAGGCTGGCTTCGATAAACGCGTCAAGATCGCCATCGAGCACCGCCTGGGTGTTGCCGGTTTCAACGCCGGTGCGCAAATCCTTGATGCGCGATTGGTCGAGTACATAGGAACGAATCTGGCTGCCCCAGCCAATGTCCGACTTGGACTCTTCCAGCGCCTGCTGGTCCGCGGTGCGCTTTTGCATCTCCATCTCGTAGAGCTTGGCTTTCAACTGCTTCATGGCTGTCGCCTTGTTTTTATGCTGCGAGCGGTCACTCTGGCACTGAACCACTATGTTGGTCGGCAGATGCGTAATACGCACGGCGGACTCCGTACGGTTGACGTGCTGGCCGCCCGCGCCCGAAGCGCGATACACGTCAATACGCAATTCAGCTGGATTGATTTCGATGTCGATATCGTCTTCGATTTCAGGTGAAACAAACACGGAGGCAAAGGACGTATGGCGGCGATTGCCGGAATCAAATGGCGACTTGCGCACCAGACGGTGCACACCGGTTTCGGTGCGCAGCCAGCCAAATGCGTACTCGCCTTCAAACCGGATGGTGGCGCTTTTAATGCCCGCCACTTCGCCCGCGGAAACTTCGATCAGCTCGGTGGTGAATCCGTGTTTTTCACCCCAGCGCAGATACATGCGCAGCAGCATCTCCGCCCAGTCCTGCGCTTCGGTGCCGCCGGAGCCGGACTGAATATCGAGGAAGGCGTTATTGGCATCCATCTCGCCGGAAAACATGCGGCGGAATTCCAGCTGTTCCAGCGTTTGTTCGAGTTGATCGAGATCGGTGATTACCGCGCTTACCGTATCATTGTCCTGCTCTTCCAGCGCCAGTTCGAACAACTCACTCGCTTCTTTCAGGCCGCCACTTAGGTCACGGATGATTTCGACCACATCTTCAAGCTGGGACCGTTCCCTGCCAAGCGCCTGAGCGCGTTCCGGATCATTCCAGATGTTGGGTTGTTCCAGTTCCCTGGTAACTTCTGCCAGGCGTTCCTGTTTGGCATCGTAGTCAAAGATACCCCCTTAAGGCGTCGGTTCTGCCCTGGAGGTCTTTGATTCGCGCATTAATGATTCCTGTTTCTATCATATGGTTTCTTATTAAAAGTATTGCAATAGCCGATGGCAAGGGTGCAGATAATACAACAGGCAGCGGGTAGCCCGCCAGCCCGTCACGCGCACCGGGAAGTGAGAAAAAAGTCAGGTAGTGACCGGCCCCGTCACTGATACGGGTTCGATATAATTGACAATAAGCTGCGCACTCTGCACACCGCGAAACTCGTTGGTCCCCAGTTTATAGGCTATGTCAACAAACCGCGTGTCTTCAGGCCATACATCGTCCACTGTGTTAAATGCGATCGCATCAATGATTCGCGCCGAACCTGGCGCTCTAAGCTGCAATTTCAAATGCCGCTCGCCCACTATACGCCGCTGCACAACCTCAAAGCGCCCGTCAAATTGCGGTTCCGCAAAATGCTGACCCCATGGCCCGGCGGATTCCAGGAGTTGCGCCAGCGGCAGATCCAGATCTTCCGCGGCTAACTCGCCATCGCTATGGATAATATGGCGCAATTCATCGCTATCAACATGGCGGCATACTTCGTCGTTGAACGCCGTGGCAAATTCCTCAAAATGTTTTTTCTGCAAGGACAATCCTGCCGCCATGGCATGGCCGCCAAACTTTGACAACAGGCCCGGATGACGGGTTGCGATGGCATCCAGCACGTCGCGGATATGAACACCCGCTATGGACCGGGCCGATCCCTTGATAATGGCTTCGCCGGAGGAATCGTCGATTCCCGCATCGGCAAACGCAATCACCGGGCGATGATACTTTTCCTTGATGCGCGACGCGAGGATGCCAATCACGCCCTGGTGCCACTGCGCTTCATAAACACAAATACCCGTGGGAAGATCGGTGTCATCAATTTGCTGCAGCGTTTCCATTGCCTGCAATTTCATTTCCTGCTCGATGGACCGCCGTTCCCGGTTGAGCTGATTTAATTGTTCAGCGAGCGAAAGCGCCGTGTCGCCGTTGTCGCTGAGCAAGCATTCAATACCCAAAGACATGTCATCCAGCCGGCCAGCGGCGTTCAACCGCGGCCCTACCGCAAACGCAAGATCCTGGACACCCAGCCGGTGCAACTGCCTGCCGGCAATCTGCGCCAGCGCCTTGATACCCGCGCAGCATTGGCCGGCGCGGATTCTTGCCAGACCTTGCGCGACCAGTATGCGATTGTTGTGATCCAGCGGTACGACATCGGCAACCGTGCCCAGAGCCACCAGATCCAGCAACTCCGCCAGATTGGGTTCACTGATACCTTGTTGCGTAAACCAGCCGGATCGACGCAATTGCGCACGCAACGCCAGCATGACATAAAAGATCACACCCACACCCGCTATCGCCTTGCTGGGAAAAACGTCGCCCGGCTGATTGGGATTAACGATAGCGTCAGCCGCTGGCAATTCGCTGCCCGCCAGATGATGGTCCGTCACAACCACGTGGATACCCAGTTGCTTTGCCGCATCCACACCGCGGATGCTGGAAATACCGTTATCCACCGTAATTATCATATCCGGTTGAAATTGCCCGGCGCAGGCAACGATTTCCGGCGTCAATCCGTAACCATACTCAAACCGGTTGGGCACCAGATAGTTCACCTCACTGGCGCCGAGTTTTTTCAACGCGCGCATGGCAACGGCGGTGCTGGTCGCCCCGTCCGCGTCAAAGTCACCGATAATCAGCACACGCTGCTGCGCGCGCATAGCCCGTTCAAGCAGTAGCACTGCTTCCTGAATTCCTTTTAACAGGGAAAAATTCTGCAAACCATCGAGTGTTATTTTCAATTCGTCAGCGGTAGCAATACCGCGGTTTCGATAGATCCTGTTTAGAACAGGATGAATATCAGGACGCAGTAATCCGTTATTATCTTGCGCTGGAGATAAGCGTTTTATTCTGAGGGCCATAAGCACCAAATATGTAATTTGTACCGTAGAGTCTTGCAATACCGGGGTTTTATAAAATAAGCGTAGTGTGCCAGAACCAGGTTGTGTAACCAGCAAATTCTCAAGTAGTATTGCGAAGCAAGCTTAACATTGTTTGCGCAATGATGAGCACTAGAGATGTTGAAAATCCCGAAAATCCGGCAAGAGAAGGACTCCAAAACCTGGGCCTTTCCACTCATTAATTTACAATCGTAAAATTATTATTCATAACAGGGTGTCCCCATGTCAGAGCAACGTGAATTTATTCCTTTAAACATCGCCGTTTTGACGGTATCCGATTCGCGCACCGAGGAAGATGACCGCTCCGGACAATCGCTGGTGCAACGGCTCACTGAAGCCGGACATGCATTAGCCGGTAAAGCCATCGTGCCGGACAATATCTATATTATCCGCGCCACGGTTTCACAGTGGATTGCCGATACAAAAATCCATGTGGTATTAGCGACAGGCGGTACAGGTGTCACGGGGCGTGATGGAACACCGGAAGCTATTCTTCCCCTGCTCGACAAGGAAATCGAGGGTTTCGGTGAAATTTTCCGCATGCTTTCCTATGATGAAATCAGGACTTCGGCACTGCAATCACGCGCTGTCGCCGGCGTGGCCAACGCCACTTATATTTTTTGCTTGCCCGGATCACCGGGAGCCTGCGCCACCGGCTGGGATAAGGTAATAAGGGAGCAACTGGATAACCGCACCGTTCCCTGCAATCTTGCCATGCTGATTCCCCGCCTTACCGAGAATTAATAAAATTTGTGCATTTTATAAGACTTTTCTATTGTCGGTACTGGCCGGTTTCGTGCGAGATTAGCAATAACAATCAGCAGCTGGTTGCTGATATCCTTTCTTATACAGGAAGTTGCCACGTGCTCCCTTCACTACAATGCGGGAGTCAGCCAGATCCAGGATTCCGAAACAATAATTTTTTCAGAAATGATTTTTCCAGGAATGGCTTCTCCATAATCGAGGTGCTTATCGTTATCGCGATACTCGGCATACTATTTTCCATTGCCGGCCCGGCCGTTGAAAAAATCCTGGATGAGCGTGATTTCGCGCAAGCTAAGCAGGATATCCTTGGCATTCAAGCCGTTATTGATAAATTTTACATTGAGAACAACCGCTTTCCTGATTCACTGGACGAAATCAATCAGGGTCAACTCCGGGATCCCTGGGGCTCCCCCTATTATTACCTTGTCGTGGCGACCTATGATAAAAAATCATCCGAAAGCCGGGTGCGGCGCGACAAAAAGTTAAAACCGGTTAATTCCGATTACGATCTCTATAGCGCAGGCAAAGACCAATTAACAAAAGCCCCTTTTACCGCCGCCGAATCACAAGATGATATTGTCCGCTGCAACAACGGCAAGTATCTGGATTTTGCCGGATCGTATTAATATCTTCAATTTCATCAATATAAATCCAATTATAAGTTTAACTTCCTGCTGTTATCCGCCGATGAACATAACATGGACCACTCTTTTACAATGCTAAATCGCCGGTATCAAAGCCGTCAGGGAAAACATTCGCCGGTTAACACCGCACAGCCGGGTTTTTCGGTGCTGGAAATCCTCATTGTCATAGCGATACTCGCGATCCTGATATCAATCGCCATTCCGGCCTACGAAAACTATCAGGACAAAAAAAATAACACACAGGCGAAATCCGATATTCTCGAACTGCAGGTCAGCATTGACCGGTTTTATATTGAAAACAACCGCTTTCCGGATAACCTGCAGGAAATTAATCAACAAAGCCGCAAGGATCCCTGGGGAAATTTTTATTACTACACCAATATCACCACGGCCACAAACAAGGGCAGCGTCCGCAAGGACAAGAATCTGACTCCCGTGAATTCGGATTATGACCTTTACAGCGCCGGCAAGGATCGGAGCACCAGCCTCCCCTTCACCGCCCAGGCCTCGCTGGATGACATTGTGCGCTGTAATAATGGCTCGTATATCGGATTTGCCAGAGATTACTGATACCGGCTCTTCCTGTTAACGCGCTGAACCGCAATCCGATAATTCTTTTTTGATGAAATTGCTAATACACATACGTTTTACGCCGATATTTCAATTCGATTGCAAACTAACACAATAAAACACGATTCCCGATGATTAGCTCCCAGTTCACACCCGCGAATTTAAAAATCGGCCAGGCCAGCGTTAAGGGATTCTCGATCTATGAACTGATGATTGCCGTTACAGTGCTCACGATATTGATTGCCATTGCGATCCCTGCGCTCAGGACCTATCAGAATGAACGGGATTTTAACCAGGCGAGGACGGACATTCTTGAGATTCAAGGCGTTATTGATAAATTTTATGTCATCAATAATCGCTTTCCCAATAGCCTCAACGAAGTCAACCTGCATACCAGGCGGGATCCGTGGGGCAATTCGTATTACTACACAAACATCGCAACAGGTGGGGGCAATGGCGGCGGAATCCGTAAGGACAACAAATTACAGCCGGTCAACTCCGATTATGACCTGTTCAGCGCGGGTAAAGACGGTGAGACCGTGGCTAATTTTGGCAACTCCAAGAGCTTTGACGATATAGTGCGATGTAATAATGGCTCATACATTGGCCTGGCTATTGACTATTAAATACGCCACCAGATTGTTTTTAAAAAAGCTGTTTAAATCAACTTGATATTGCCGTGCGCAGCCGGCGCGGATACTCACCGTCACGCTAAAGGTAAGAACAGCAAACGCCGTTATTCAATATCAGGAACCGCCAACTTCCCATCGATAAAAATTTCTTATTTATCCGGCGCAACAAAGCTGGCCTGGCAAAGTGCATTACGCATTAACAGTTTATGGATAACAGAAATTCACTATCAATGGAACAACACCAATAACCGGAAACATTCTGCTTCAGTCATGAAAATCAGCTATACAGTGTTTCAAAGCCGCGTTGCCCGGCGGTTGTTTATCCTGTTCCTGGTATCGTCGCTGATTCCCATCCTGACACTCGGTTATCTTAGTTATACGAGTGTTTCCAAAACACTGCTCGAACAAAGCCGTCAGCATTTACACCACGTATCAAAATCGGTGGGTTACACCATCATAGAACGGCTGGACAATCTGCACCGGGAACTCGCGACAATTGCGCTGCGCTACAAGGACCACATCGCCGCCAATAAACCTGTTGAACAATTTGATATCGACAGAAAATCCAGAAACAGTTTTTCCGCGATTGTGATCAATTCCAAGCAAAAAAAATATGTCCCTTTGTATAACGGTATCGACGAACTGCCGGATTTGTCCTCCACACAACTGGTCCATTTACAAAACGGCAATCCAGTCCTGATTTTCAGCAACTATTCCTCTTTTCAAAAAAAATTACTGATGCTGGTTTCGCTGGATGTCGCCGCCAGCCGCCCCAGCCTGATGATCGCCGAGATCAACCAGGATCTGTTCTGGGATTTTGAAACAATTATCCATAATCCTTCTTTTGCCTGTATTACTACCGAGCATTACGAAAACCTGTACTGTTCCACCAGCAATATCAAACTGGCAAACCTGAAAAGCGCGCTCGAAGCAAACAATGAGTCGTCGGCGATTTTCAACTGGAACGAAAACAATACCGACTTTATCGCCTATTACTGGACCATTTTCCTGGAAGGCAAATTTGCCACCTCGCCTTGGCTTGTAGTGCTTAGCAAGCCAAAGCTGGAAAACCAGGCCTCAATCGATAACATAAAAAGCATATATCCTGTGGTTGTGGTACTGTCGTTCCTCCTGGTCATTTTACTGACTGCTAGCCAGTTACGGCGCAACCTGACGCCATTGGAGTTATTGCAGAAAGCGACTAAAGAAGTGGCGTCAGGAAATTTCAATACCCAGGTCCACGTCACCAGCAATGACGAATTCCAGGAACTGGCCAATTCATTTAACAATATGGCGGTGCGCCTGGACAGGCAATTCAGAAGCCTGTCTGTCATGGCGGAAATTGACCGCATCATTCTTTCCTCTTCCAACAAGGATTATGTTGTAGATACCGTGTTGCGGCGCATCAAGGATATTGTCCCCTGCGATTATGTTTTACTATCGGTTCTTGACCGGGAATCCATCACCAGCGATTTAAAAAACACCACCAGCAAGCTTAACGAAACGATTTTCAAGAATGTTATCAAGATTGAGGAAGGCGATACCAAACTATTGCTCGCGCATCCTAAATATCTCATCATGAAGTCCACTCAGCATGCTCCTTCTTATGCCAAGGAAATCGTCAAAAAAGGGGTGCGTACTTTGGTGTTATATCCGATCATTATCAGCGGTCATTTGCACGCCGTTATCAGCCTCGGCTTTATAGAAACCCATAAACCTTACACAGAAGACCTGGACCACGGCAAGGAAATGGCCGACCGCATCGCGGTCGCCCTGTCCAATGCCAGCAAGGAAGAAAAGATCTATGAACAGGCCAATTTTGATTCCTTGACCAAACTGCCCAACCGCACTTTATTGTCCGACCGGCTGGAACAGGCCGTGCAGCGCGCACGCCGTGACGGCAGCCAGATCGCAACATTGCTGGTGGATATCGACCGGTTTAAGGCTATCAATGACTCCCTGGGTCATACCGCCGGCGACCAGCTTCTGATAGAGGTAGCGACACGGCTCAGCAGCGTGATCAGCGAAACCGATACACTGGGACGCCTGAGCGGTGACGAGTTTGTCGTGATTCTGTCGGACATCGGCTACAGCAAGAACTCCACCTCGATGATAACCTCCACCGCCGAAAGCGTACTGAACGCCATCAAGTATCCTTTTGTAATCCAGAACCATGAGGTTGGCGTATCCGCCAGTATTGGAATATCGATGTTTCCCGCTGATACCACCCATACGGAAGATCTGCTGCGGTTTGCGGAAATCGCCATGTATCACGCCAAGTCACAGGGCAAGGGTGCGTATCAGTTTTATTCCAAGGACATTAACGCCAGCTCTGTCGCCCAACTGGTTCTGGAAAATAATCTGCGCCAGGCGGTGCGCCATGACGAACTGGAATTGCATTACCAGCCGCAAATCGACCGCGCAACCGGTAAAATAGTTGGCGCTGAAGCATTACTGCGCTGGCATCACCCGGAACTCGGCGATCTTTCCCCGGCGGACCTGCTGCCCATTGCCGATACATCCGGGCTGATCGTGTCGATCGGAGATTGGGTACTGCGCAAGGCATGCAAGCAAATACGCCACTGGCTGGACGAGGGGCTGCCGGTGCCGCGCGTCGCGATCAACCTCTCCGCGCACCAGTTCCGGGAGCAAAACCTTATCAAGCGGGTGAGGCAAATCCTCAAGGAATTCGATCTTGACGTTAATTACCTGGAACTGGAGATTACCGAAGACACCATCATGACCGACATCGACAAGACCGCCGTAACACTGCGCACATTGAATGAAATGGGCGTGCGCCTGGCAGTGGACGATTTCGGCACCGGTTATTCATCGTTAAGTTACCTGGCGAAATTTCCCATCCAGTATCTTAAAATCGATCAGTCGTTTATCAAGGACATGACCCGTGATCCCAATATGGCGTCGATTGTATCGGCGATGATTGCACTGGCTCACAGCCTGCGGCTGCAGGTGGTTGCCGAGGGCATAGAAACCCAGGAACAGTATGACTATCTGGACCGGCTGAATTGCGACCTTTTGCAGGGCTATCTCATCAGCGCTCCCCTGCCGCCGGATAAATTCGCGAAACTGCTTGTCGAAAATCATCGCGAAAATCAAACCTCACAAACCAGTTAGCCGTGGTCAGGCATTGCCAGGCTATCCCTTCCTCCACGCTGCGCTGTATATTTTTCAAATTTCCGCTTCCAAATATCCGTTCATAAGCAAAAAACTTTTTGCGCGAACCGCTTTCAAATAAGTATCCTTACTCTATCGATTCAATACACTCCTGAATTATTGACTCAGCCATGCTGCATAAACCTGTCATCTGCTTGTTGCTTTGCATACTGCTTGGCGCATGCTCCACCAAATTAGCTTATAACTATCTGGACTGGATAATGGAGTGGTATGTGTCGGGACTGGTGACCCTCGACGAAGATCAGGAATGGCTGTTTAGAGAAGCGCTCGCCAAAGAACTCGCCTGGCACCGGCAAAAACAACTGCCCCTCTATATAAAAAGTCTCGACAAGTTGACCGGCGCCATCAACAACGGGCTGACTATAGACTCTCTGCAGCAGATTTATACTGAGCAGGAACATGCGTTGCGTGAATTAAGCTATCGTATTTCCCCGGCGATGGCTCGGCTTTTCACAACTTTGTTTGATGCGCAGATTGATCAAATGCTGGAAAACCTGGAAGAGCAGAACCAGGAACTCGAAGCAGACTATGTCAAAAAATCCCCTGACGAGCTCGTTAAACAGCGCCTGGAACGCATGATTGAACGTATCGAAAACTGGACCGGAACGCTGACCAGTCCGCAAATTCAGCTTATTGAACACTGGAGCCGAGAAATCAAACCGGCCTCCGCGCAATGGATTGCAAACCGGCGCGCCTGGCAGGCAAAGTTAGGCACGGTGCTCAGGCATTACCGGCAGTCGCCTGAGTTTGCGGAACTCATCAAGGAATTATTTGTGCACCGCGTCAAGGAGTGGCCGGAATCCTACCGAATCGACTTTGAGAATAATCTGAATCTCACAATGACCATGCTGGTTAACCTGGAAAAACAATTGTCCGCCGGGCAACGCCGGCACCTGCTCGAAGAAATGGCGGTATTGCGCAAACAACTGACTGAACTGCATCACCAATGACAATATCTTCAATATCGTATGCTTTGCTAGCTCTGCTTTGTTACTTTAATTTATGTTAATGAACAATCCCGCACGGGAAGCGGCTATTTAATGTAACAAAGCAGAACTAGAGAACGCCCGATAATTCAATTGAATATAGTGGTTTTACATTTATACTTCGTATATGGAATTTGCCACCACCAAAATATGCAACAAACAATCAGGAATTGAGTTAAATGAGAACACCCGTTATTTCGCTGTTTCTTTTACTTTCCGTAATTTCTCTTGGTGTTTTAACCGGGCGCGGATTCGCGGACACCCTGGTTATACCCGACATTTCCAGTCAGCCGGGCAATGCACCGGAAGGCGTGTCGCGCCCGGCGCGCGGCATGACGATGGATGAGGTACGGGAACAGTTTGGCAATCCGCTTGAAATCAAAGGCCCTGTGGGGGAGCCGCCGATTACACGCTGGATATACGGCGGATTTGTCGTACACTTTGAACATCAGTATGTAATTCATTCCGTGGTGCGCAAAAACCAATAACCACATATGCCGCCAATTCGCTTCAGACATTCGATATTACCGTCTTTGTTATAATGCAAAACAGTAGTACAGACATAGTTCATCCAACCCTGGCAGGGATAACATTATGAGAATCAAAACCGTATCGGCAGCTATTCTGTTCATCTGCTTTTTATTACATTCACTATATTCATTCGCCGGTGACCAGCCGCTGGTCGTCGATCTGGAACAAACGGTTGTCAAACTTCCCTTGAACGAGGGCGTTTCCCTGGAAGACGCCGTTGAATCCATGAAATTGCGGGCCAATATTCTTAACATCAAACTCGTCGCGGAGTTGCCGCTATCGCAACAGATCAAGGCCATGGGTGAAAAATCGCGCTTTATCGGCATTTACCAGTTTTGCGAGCCGTTAACCGCGAAACAGATGGTGGAATATGACATGCACTTTGCCGCTTATTTGCCTTGCCGGATCAGCCTGGTCGAAGATAAAAACGGCAAGGGCTGGCTGTTAATGATGAACATGGAAATGCTGCTAAAAAGCCCCAAGCTTAACCAGCAATTGAAAAACGAAGCGGAGAAAGTCTGGAATAATCTCAACGAAATCATGCAAGCCGGGGCCAATGGCGAACTGTAACAAGCTATTTCAGCGGCGCTGAATCATGAAATATTGCAGTCAATGTGGCGCGGCAGTCGAGCTTCGGGTACCCCCAGGAGACAACCTGCCCCGTTTTGTTTGCCGCCAATGCGCCACCATTCATTATCAAAATCCCAAGATCGTCACCGGCTGTATCGCGGAATGGGAGAACCGCATCCTGCTTTGCAAACGGGCGATTGAACCGCGGCTCGGCCTGTGGACACTGCCTGCCGGTTTCATGGAAAACAATGAAACCACGGCGCAAGCGGCATTGCGTGAAACCCTGGAAGAAGCCAATGCGAATGTGGAAATCGTCGGTTTGTACGCCATGTTCGACATTCCCCATATCAGCCAGGTCTACCTGATGTTCCGCGCCCGCCTGCTCGATCTGAATTTCAATCCGGGAGAGGAAAGCCTGGACGTGAAATTATTCACGGAACTCGAGATTCCCTGGAACGAACTCGCGTTTCCGGTAATTAACGAAACACTCAAATTCTATTTCCAGGACCGCAAACACAACCAGTACCAATTGCGACAAGGCAAGATTCCCCCGCACCAGGAGTATTACGCAATAAAATCCTGAATGTAAACGCACATGAACGGCGCCAAAACACGATTTTATTAATGGCGTGAATTTAAGGCCGATTACAAGACAACTCCGGCGCCAGTTATCAACAACAGCATCGGTATAGTCCGAACCGGAGCGTTAAGCCGTGCTGCCGCGGCTATTGTCATTGCCCTGCGAACTCTCAGGTACAATGAATTGAACAGGCGTGCGGGTTAATACTTAAAGTGTTTGATTTCTTCACCCTTGATGTCGATTTCCGACATGGCTTCAATGCCCAATTGCAGATGCGCATCCGCCCACTTTTTTGTTACCGCTTTATCCAGCTCTTCGGTTTTTACGCCGTCCGGTGTGGTGGGCACATCAGATACCAGCAATAAAGCGCCGCGCGCAATTTGATTGTGATGACCGACGATAAATATTGTCGCGGTTTCCATGTCGATCGCGATGCAGCGTAACCGCTGCAGTTTGTCGAGAAACGGTTTATCGTGCTCCCACACCCGGCGGTTAGTCGTATAAACAACCCCGGTCCGGTATTCGTAACCATGCTCATAGATTTTCTGGGAGACGAATTTGTGCAGCTTGAATGATGGCAATGCCGGAACTTCCGGCGGAAAATAATCGTGACTGGTTCCTTCACCGCGTATCGCCGCGATCGGCAAGATGAAGTGGCCGATCTCGGAGGACTTCTTCAGGCCCCCGCACTTGCCCAGAAACACAACGCCTTTGGGGTGCGTGGCGCATAACAAATCCATTACGGTCGCGGCATTGGGTGAACCGATGCCAAAATTAATGATGGTCACGCCGTTCTTATTGGTGGCCGCCTGCATGGGCCGGTCTTCGCCATGAATGTTGCAATTAAACTGATCGGCGAAGCGGATTAGATAATGCTTGAAGTTGGTCAGTAAAATATAATCGCCAAAGAGATCGAGCGGCATGCCGGTATAACGGGGAAGCCAGCTCTTAACGATATCCAGATGCGTCGGTAACTGTTTTGTCATGCAATGGTCTTGTTCTTGCTATTGTCGTATTGCTATTGTCGTATTGCTATTGTCGTATCGCGATTGCCGGTGAACGGCGGGGACAACGAGAACCTTTCTCAATATTACAATCCAGCAAAGTAGGTCGCGGCAACAAAGTTATCGACTCCTGGGGGCTCATTTCAAAACACGCTGTAAATACATCCGTTCCTGTTTCGAAAAGAATGCTCGACAGCGGCATCCATGCCGCCGACGGTTTTGAAATGCGCCCCCCGAAATCGCCAACTTATCAAGTTTGAGATAGGTTCTAGATTGTCAAGTTATCTTATTGACAGTTTAGGTCAAAATTGTCCGGCGTAAACCACCACCGGTGATATTCATGCAAAAACCTAGCCCGCATTTCTCACCACCGTTCGTCGCGAGACGGTTCAAGGGTGCGGCATGGCAGGCTTTCGCAACCGAGGAGCGCGCAGGCAAAGTTTAACGGCGCCGGCGCCGGCGGGATGGCTGCGGATACTTTCCATCTGGCTGAAAATACGCAATTAGCCAGAAACTTCCCCCCAGCAACGCTCCCGCGGCGGCAAAAACATAAAACAACAGTGACACCAGGGCCTGACTGATCAAACTGAACAGCAACCAGGTGGCAAATCCCACTACTGTGCCGCCAACTAAATAATAAAGAATCGAATCCCATTTTTTTTTCTGCAACCAGAAGTAACAACCGGCGCTTAGCACCAGGGCAATGCCATAGGACAACCAGCTGGCGGTGGAAATGCTGGTTTGTATCTCCAGATCCCTGTCAACATCTGATCCAAAAACAAACACAAACGTGAGATATATTGCCAATGGAACAATTAACGGACTGGCAATTGCGCCAGTGATTAAACGAAGTCTTTGAAAATTTTCCATTACTGTGAATCGTAGTCAAAAATTCTGAAACTGTAATCCTGAACGGCCTGAACACAGCCCGATCAATATTTTTTGATGGTATTTAAATACTTTTCAGTAAGTTATCCATGTATTTTAGAACAGTCAATAAATAGCGCACGCGTTTACTAAGGGATCATTTTCATTTCATCGCAGCGCCACTGCAACACTATCGGCAGCGTACGTTATTGATTGACGGTTGCGGTCAATTACAGCGTACAGAAAATTTTCAACCCGTATTAATTCAGCGCTTTGATCCGTTTCCACCAGCGTTTTGCCAGCGCAGCGGTAAGTTCATAGGACCAGCCATCGGCAGTAAACAGAATTATCCTGTACAGTGCGCGCTCTTGCAGCGCTGACAATAACGGTGCAAACCACTGCTCATTCAAGTGCGATAACATCTGCCGCCACTTTGCCGGGTCCGCGACTAATTCGTGCGCATCCAGATAATCGATAACCACCAGGTGCGAACCCGGTGTAACCGCCTGCGCTAGCCAAAGACTCCCCGTTTCCGGCGCATCAACGCGCGGAATTTTGTTCAGTTTGGCCAGCGCCAAAGTTGCTGTGTGGCAACTCCAGCATTGCGCCCACTGGCGTGTTTTTGATTCAGCCACTGTCACCGGGAAACGGCCTTCACCCCAGAACCAGACGCTGTTGGCCACGGGTAAACCTTTGTCCGCGCGCGTCTGGTTGACAGGATGCGAATGCAGCAGCATCTGCCATTCATTCATTAAAGCGCGCCAGGTTTTGGCATCACGGCCAGAGGGAAGAAAATCATTTATTTTCTTCCCGATTACGCTATTCATCGGATGCGTTTTAATAGCCGGCGCGTCCGGCATTTCCATAATCCATTCATGGGGCGACACTAACTTTACCCGCCAGGGTTGATCTTCATAGGCCGCGTTGATGTCCCTGATGATATGCGCCGCTTCCCGCTCAGTTAAATCCAGATGGCTATTGCCTAACATCAACAGGTGATCACGGTTGGGCTGGATAACCACCGGATCGCAATGCATGTACCATTGACCGGGTGACGTCTCATACTTGAGCGAATGCGCCAGCGCGGCCATGGGAAAACCGGCATCCGCAACCGGCGGCATGCCAAACAGCCGCCATAAGGTTTCAATCAGGTTGTGATCGCCGGTTTTAAATTTACGGGAACGCGCGATCATCAATTCCAGCGCCGCTAAACGCTCAATTGGTCCCGGCAATTCACCATAGGCTTTATCCGCAAAGCGCCTGAGTCCTGGTACTACCAAGGTGATTTCTTTCTGGGTCATTGCGGCGCTCAAGGTTAGTAACCAGTTTCAGCTGAGTCTTTCAGCCACGCTCGATAAACATGGCGTCACCATAACTGAAAAAGCGGTACCCCTTTTCAATGGCATGAGAATATGCGGAAAAAATACGTTGCTTTCCGGCAAAAGCGCAGACCAGCATCAGGAGCGTGGATTCCGGCAAATGAAAATTGGTGATCAGTACATCGACCGTATGAATGGGTATACCGGGGTAAATAAAAATGTCCGTCTCCCCCTGGTAGGGATGGATGTCCCCGTCCTGCGCCGCCGCTTCCAGGCCGCGCAAAGACGTCGTGCCAACCGCAATGATCCGGCCGCCTGCGTTTCGGGTCTGCCTTACCTGAGCGCACACTTCGCTGCTAACTTCCACATACTCGCTGTGCATCTGGTGTTCCTGAATATTGTCGACCCGCACCGGCTGAAACGTTCCGGATCCCACATGCAAGGTAATGAAGGCGGTAGCCACACCCAGGGAACGGATTTTTTCCAGCAAGGTTTCATCAAAATGCAAACCGGCTGTGGGCGCCGCAACCGCACCCTCTTTTTGCGCATAAACTGTTTGATATCGATTGGAATCAGTGACAGTGTCATGCCGGGTAATATACGGGGGTAATGGAATATGGCCATGCCGCTCGAGCAACTGCCGGATGGCGGTGCGGGACTGGCAAACCAGGCGGAATAAATCCTGGTGGCGCGCCAACACTATCAACTGAAAGTCATCATTGATTTCAATAACCGAGCCGGGCTTGGGTGTTTTGCTGGCCCTGACGTGGGCCAGAATCTGGTTGCCTTCGAGCAGACGTTCGATTAACACCTCGACTTTGCCTCCGGTCGCCTTGCGGCCGAACAATCGGGCCGGAATCACCCGGGTGTTGTTGAATACCAGCAAATCCCCCGCCCGGAGGAAATCCGGCAAGTCACTGAACAGGCGATCGGCGATCGCGCCGGTTTTTCCATCAAGACACAGCAATCGGCTGGCTGTACGCGATTCCAGCGGATATTGGGCTATCAGCTCGGGAGGCAAATCAAAATGGAAATCACTACGCTGCATGCGGGGGATACTAGCAAAAATTCGTTCCTGATACCTTGCCCTGACCGGGAAAATCACTATACTAACTACCCTTGTGCCGGGGTGGCGGAATTGGTAGACGCGCCGGATTCAAAATCCGGTGGTGGTGACACCGTGTCGGTTCGACTCCGACCCTCGGTACCATGTCTTTTGATCTGTTTTGAGTGATCGCTATTTAGCATCTGCATCATTCAAGCAGCAGGGCAGCCAGCAGGAAAGTATCCGCTGCCGGTCATAATCTCCGGCAGCGACTCTGGTTTCCATAAAAATCCGGTTATCATACGACTCTGGTTATCATACAAATGCGGTTATCACGCAAAGAAAGTTACTTCACAAAAAACGGCCCGCTGATTTCATAGGTGATACCGTCGGCGGATGTGCCGCTTTTTCCCCGTTGCGAACTGAAATAAAGCTTGTTTCCGTGCTGGTTAAACGCGGGTCCGGTGATCTCAGAATTCGGCTGCTCCACGACCTGTAATACGGGCGCCAGTTGCCGATTGGGCAGAATCGCAACCAGTTGCAAATCATCGCCATCTTCCGCGACAAAGATTTCCCCCGTGGGTACGCCCGTCAGATTGTCCACGCCTTTAAGAATTGGATGAGCGAAAGTTGCTGCATCGTAGTAAACAGTCATGGTCTGGCTCGCGATGTCATAACGCCAGATACGGTCATCTCCTTTGGTCGCCATAAATACGGCGCCGTCGATGCAAACAATGCCTTCGCCGCCGTTAAACGCTGTGCTCTCCCTTACCTGATGCCGTAAAGGGCTATTTTTCGCATTGGGATCAAAGATGGTATGCCAGACCACATTGTTGGATTCCTTATCAAGCAGCTGGGCCACTTCCAGCACCCCTTTGCTCAAGTCGGGATTGCCGCTGGCATCCATTCCGTCCGGAGTGAAACGGTAAAGCCTGCCATCCTGCTCATCTTCGGTCAGATAGAGCTGGTTATTGATCACATCAAACGCCACCGCCTCATGAGTGAATGTCCCCAGCGCGTCCAGACGGCGCGCCTTTTTAAGCCCTTCCGGATCGCATTCCCAAACATGGCCATCACTGACTTCTTCACAAGACAGCCAGGTCCCCCACGGTGTTTTTCCGCCGGCGCAATTGCGGCTGGTGCCTTGCAATATGGAATAGGCGTCGCGTAAATCGCCATTCGCGCCAAACACCAGCGCGCCGGCGCCGCCCGCGCCGCCGCTGGTCTCGCTGTTGGATACATAAATCCAGCCACCACCCTTGACAGCAAAGACCGCGCCGCCATCAGGCGCCCAGTGCCAGGGGTAATTAGAATCTGGCACCGGTTGCCCGTTGGAACGGGCGACGATGCGCGATGTAAATCCTTCCGGTAAACGCACCCCATTTTCATCCGGTTCCCTGAGTGGACCTAATGAATCGATATTGCTGCTCCGGCTTCGCAACCATTGCGTCACCTGCGACGGTACAATCACGGAACTGCACGCTGTTAATAACGCCGGCGCCGCCGCCAGCAGGCCGGCGCCGCACATTCCGCGCTCGAGCAGCAGACGCCGCTTTCGATCAATGGGCCGGGAAAAATTGAATTTTGAACGAATAAACGGGGAACAACGCCACAAACGCACTAACAACTTACGGCTCATTTTAATTCCTTGACTAATTCTACTTTGTTACTTTATCTAGAGTTTAGAGTCTCATAGGAGAAAAAGTAAAAAAACAATAAGCAATGACTTGACATAGCGGCGCACATCGCGCAGCCGCGCTTTGAATAACTTTTGTG
>JAKEGK010000297.1 GCA_022627515.1 Gammaproteobacteria bacterium | reverse complement strand
TCCTGGCTTACAGCATTACCGCACCCTATTACGTAATATTGGTATATTCCATGAAATCATAAAACAAATAAGCGGCGATTTCATGCTTTTTAAATATTGATATTGCGCGAGTTTAAAAAACAGAATTTGCCCCAATAATTCCAACAGAAGCCAGCTTGGCACCCTTAATAAGGCAATGCTAAAGTATGTTAGCGCAGAATAGCGGTCCAATAAATCGATTTAATTTCAATTGCCGCGGTACATGACGAACGTGACAGAAGTAAAGTTAAATGAACGTGCTCAGCATTTGCTGAAAACCCTGGTGCAGTATTATATCCGGGAAGGGCAGCCTGTTGGATCAACTACCTTGTTGCGCGAATCCAAACTGGAACTCAGTTCCGCAACAGTTCGCAATGTCATTGCTGATCTTGAACGGTTAGGACTGGTCCGTTCTCCCCACACCTCGGCGGGCCGTATTCCAACCGTGGAAGGTTACCGCATGTTTATTGATAATTTATTGACGGTAAAACCCATGGATCAGCAGGAGGTTGAGCGGATCAAAATCCGTTTGAGTTCCGGTGCGAACACAAAAGTACTGGTCGAATCGGCATCAAGTATGTTATCCGCACTGACCCGCATGGCGGGTGTTGTCATGTTGCCGGACCGCAAGCAAGCCCATATCCGGCATATCGAATTCCTGCCGCTTTCCGACCGGCGGGTACTGGCGATCATGGTGTTCGATAAGGGTGAAGTGCAGAATCGAATTATTCATATAGACCGGAATTATTCACAGCAGGAACTGGTGCACGTGTCCAATTGCCTGAACACAGAATTGGTAGGCAAGGATGTCTTGCGCGTCAGGGAGTCGTTGTTAAAGCAAATGCGGGAAGCCCGGGATAGCATGGACCGCCTCATGCTAAAGGCCATTGAAATGGCGCAACAGGTATTTGCGGAAGAAACCCCACAGCATGATTTCGTCATGGCGGGCGAAGCTAATCTGATGAAATATGAAGACATGGCGGATATTACCCGCTTGCGCCAGTTATTCGAGGCATTCAATGAAAAGCGCGGCATACTGCATTTGCTCGATCAGTCACTAAACGCGCCCGGCGTACAGATTTTTGTTGGCAACGAGTCGGGCTACGAAGCGCTGGATGATTGCAGCGTGGTAACCGCAACCTATTCCGATGGCGACAGGGTATTGGGCGCACTTGGTGTAATCGGTCCGACTCGTATGGCTTATGACCGGGTCATTCCCATCGTGGACGTCACGGCGAAGTTACTAGGCACCATTCTCAAAGAACGTAGCTGACTTATCCGCTCTGTACCAGAACCTTCTGTTTGCATTTTTCCTCTTGAAACTTACAATACTGCCCCCATATCCTAGTGAACGCTTAAGTTGACTAGAATAGCTCAATAATTCAATTTGTTATGATTGATTCTTAAAGTAGTACTCCAGGAATGGGGGTGTAGCGCTGGTAAATACTCACATAAAACGCAAAGAATTAATCATTTTAAAAACGTCGTATGGAGAAATTTTATGGCAACTGACGAAAATGCAGTTTCAGAATCAACGGATCAGGCGACCAGTGATACACAAGCGGCCGCTGAAAATAAATTAACATCCGGTTTAACCTCTGAAGCTAAATCAGGTATGGAAAAAACCGCAGTGGCTCAGGAATCCAAGGACGTAAAAGAAGAACTTATGAAGCTGCAAGAACAGCTGAAGCAAGCTGAAAATAAAGCTGCAAAACATTGGGACGAATTGCTCCGCGCCAAAGCGGATCTTGAAAACACCAGGAAAAGGCTGCAGCGCGAAGTTGAAAACGCCCATAAGTACGCCGTCGAAAAATTTGTTCAGGATCTGCTGCCGGTTATTGACAGCCTTGAGAGGGGTATTAGCGCCGCCAAGGAAATGGACACTGACATAAAAACTTTGAAAGAGGGCGCCGAGCTGACGTTTAAAATGTTCAATGATTGCGCGAGCCGGTTTGGCGTAGAGCCAGTCTATCCGCAAGGAGAGCCGTTTAATCCGCAGTACCATCAGGCAGTGTCCATTCAGGAGACTAGCGACTATGCCCCGGATACCGTGATCGCCGTAATGCAAAAAGGTTATTTGTTAAACGGACGGTTAGTGCGTCCTGCCATGGTAGTGGTTTCCAAGACAGCTGAGCAAGTAACTGATGCAACAGGACACGAAACGCAAAAAAGTCACGCTGAAGAAGTGAAAACGGATACAAAAGCTTGAAATCAATGGGTATGGCCTTACTTACAGTTTAGTTATTAACAAACCGGCAATTTTATAAATTAATAAAGAATTGGTAACTTGGAGACCAGGAAACATGGGCAAAATAATCGGAATCGACTTGGGCACGACTAACTCCTGTGTCGCGGTAATGGAGGGTGGCAAACCTCGCGTTATCGAGAACAGCGAAGGCGATCGTACGACTCCTTCGGTGGTCGCTTTTACGAAAGATGGTGAAGTGCTGGTAGGCGCGTCCGCCAAACGCCAGGCGGTCACCAATCCCAAAGATACGTTGTATGCGATCAAGCGATTGATCGGCAGACGTTTTAAAGATGCCGAAGTGCAGAAAGATATTTCTTTGGTGCCTTTCAAGATTATTGAAGCGGATAATGGCGATGCCTGGGTAGACGCCGCCGGAAAGAAAATGGCGCCGCCGGAAATTTCCGCGCGCGTGTTGATGAAAATGAAGAAGACGGCGGAAGAGTACCTGGGTGAGCCGGTCACCCAGGCTGTAATCACCGTACCCGCGTACTTTAATGATTCCCAGCGCCAGGCCACCAAGGATGCCGGCAGAATCGCCGGGCTTGAAGTCAAGCGCATCATCAATGAACCAACAGCGGCGGCGCTGGCATTTGGCCTGGATAAAAAACAGGGTGACCGCAAGATTGCCGTCTATGACCTTGGCGGTGGCACGTTTGACATTTCCATTATTGAAATCGCCGACATCGACGGCGAACACCAGATCGAAGTGCTGTCCACCAACGGTGACACCTTCCTGGGCGGTGAAGACTTCGACCAGCGCCTGATAGATTATCTGGTCTCCGAATTCAAGAAAGAACAGGGTATAGATCTGCGCAAGGATCCGTTGGCGTTGCAGCGCCTGAAAGAAGCCGCCGAGAAGGCAAAGATCGAATTGTCCTCCGCGCAGCAAACCGATGTGAATCTGCCCTATATCACTGCCGATGCGACCGGTCCGAAACACCTGAATATCAAACTAACCCGCGCCAAACTGGAATCGTTAGTCGACGATTTGATCGCGCGCACACTGGAGCCTTGCAAAATCGCCATGAAAGACGCCGGTTTGAGCGCGAGCGAAATCGGAGATGTCATTCTGGTCGGTGGTCAGACCCGGATGCCAAAAGTGCAGCAGGTCGTAAAGGATTTCTTCGGCAAGGAACCGCGCAAAGACGTGAATCCGGATGAAGCGGTGGCGGTAGGCGCGGCGATTCAAGGCGGTGTGTTGGGCGGCGAAGTCAAAGACGTATTACTGCTGGATGTTACCCCCTTGTCATTGGGTATTGAGACACTGGGCGGTGTAATGACCAAGTTGATTGAGAAAAACACCACCATACCGACCAAGGCGCAACAGGTATTTTCAACGGCGGACGACAGCCAAACCGCGGTTACCGTGCACGTGCTGCAGGGTGAGCGCGAAATGGCGTCGGCCAACAAATCCCTGGGCCGGTTTGACCTGTCAGACATTCCGCCGGCGCCGCGCGGTATACCACAAATCGAGGTCGCATTTGATATTGATGCAAACGGTATATTGCATGTTTCAGCCAAGGATAAAGCGACGGGCAAACAGCAATCCATTGTCATCAAGGCATCCAGTGGTTTGTCGGATGAGGAAATCCAAAAAATGGTGAAAGACGCCGAAGCCCACGCTGCCGAAGACAGGAAATTCCATGAGCTGGTCAGCGCGCGCAATCAGGCGGACAACCTGATACATGCCAGCCGTAAATCCATGACTGACCTGGGTGACAAGGTCAGCGCCGACGAAAAGCAAAAGATCGAAAGCGCTATCAAGGAACTGGAAGAAGTCATGAAAAGCGATAACAAGGATACCATTGAAGCCAAGACCAAGGTGCTTGTGGAAGCATCCGGTAAAATCGCCGAACGCGCCTACCAGCAAAGTGCCCAGGGCCAGCAAGCTGGCGGTACTGGCGGCGCACGAGGTGCTGAAACTGAAGCCCCAAAAGGTGACGATGTTGTCGATGCCGAGTTTGAAGAAGTGAAAGAAGACAATAAATAAACCTATCCAACGAGGCGCTTCATCACTCGATTACTCTGCATACGCAAAGCGCCGTCGCTGACGGCCTTTGCGTTTTGTGTATCTATAAACAGCATTAGTGCGTAGGCAATATGGCGAAACGTGATTATTATGAAGTTCTGGGAGTTGCGAAAAACGCAAGCGAGGCGGAATTAAAAAAAGCCTTTAAGCGTTTGGCCATGAAATTCCATCCAGACCGCAATCCTGACGATAAAACCGCCGAAGAAAAATTCAAGGAAGCAAAAGAAGCCTACGATGTCCTGTCGGATGCGCAAAAACGATCGGCATATGATCAATTTGGGCATGCCGGTGTTGAAGGCGGTTCCGCTGGGTTTGGAGGCTTTGGCGCGGGCGGTGCCACCTTTAGCGATATTTTTGGCGATGTGTTTGGCGATATTTTCGGTGGCGGAAGAGCGGCGGGCGGCGCCCGCGTAAGACGCGGCGCTGATCTGCGTTATAACCTCGAAATCAGCCTTGAAGAAGCCGTGCAGGGAACGACGGTAAAAATCCGGGTTCCTTCCACGAAAGAATGTTCGGATTGCGGCGGTAGTGGAGCACGCAAGGGCACTTCGCCGGTCAAATGTGGCACCTGCAATGGTATTGGCCAGGTGCGGATGCAACAGGGATTTTTTTCACTGCAGCAAACCTGTCCCAATTGCCGGGGTACGGGTGAAATCATTAAGGACCCTTGCCCCAACTGCCATGGCCAGGGCCGCGTACAGGAGCAGAAAACCTTATCCGTGAAAGTGCCGCCGGGCGTGGACAACGGTGACCGCATCCGGCTCAGTGGTGAAGGCGAAGCGGGTGACAGGGGTGCGCCGCCGGGTGATTTATATGTTCAGATAGCAGTGAAACCCCATCCCATCTTCGAGCGGGATGAAAGCGATCTTTATTGTGAAGTTCCTATCAGTTTTGTAACCGCAACATTGGGTGGCGAACTGGAAGTGCCCACGCTGGAAGGCCGTGTTAAACTCAAGATTCCGGCCGAAACTCAAAGCGGTAAATTGTTCCGCTTGCGGGGCAAAGGTGTAAAATCAGTGCGGGGTGGTCCCGCGGGTGATCTGATTTGCCGCGTTGCGATAGAAACTCCGGTGAATCTGACCAGTAGACAGAAAGAATTGCTGAAGGAGCTTGAAGCCAGCCTGAACGGTAAAAAACACCGGCCCAAAGAAAGTTCCTGGATGGATGGCGTGAAGAAGTTTTTTGACGATCTTAAACCCTGAGCAGCAAAGCTGTACAATGACAGCGTTCTTTAATCACCCGGGGCATGTGCAAGTTATGCCTTTAATTTTGGATATATAGCCTGGATTTGAAACAAGGGATTCTAACCGGGATTTATAAACCACATTCATAACAACACCAAAAACCAACAGGTAGAAGGAACGAGGTTGAAATTCAGTATTCCCAAACTTTTTAAAAGTGATTCCACCAGCCGTGCGCGGCGCAATTTACTTGGAGGTTTGTTGGCATCGGGCGGTTTTTTTCTGGCGGCCAAATCCAGCAGGACACAAGCGGCTGAACCCGATCCCGGCGCTAATGAAGAACCGCGTTTTCCCGGTGATCCGGCAGAGAATAAGGTTGTCTATCAATTTAATAAGGCGGATGAAGCCTACCATAACGCCGTGTTGTTTTCGGTCGGGGCCATGCTGCGTAAATATGGCGATAATATTCATATCGTAGTAGTAAGCATTGGTCCTGGTATTCATGTTCTGGCCAAGAAACCTGAACGTCCGGTCAGCAACGAGGTACGGGAACGCATCGCCAGCCTGTTGCAGTATGGTGTGGAGTTTCACGCCTGCGGGAACACCATGAAGTCGCTGGGATGGACCGAACAGGATATTCTCGAATCGGCGAAAATCGTGGAAGTCGGAGCGGCTGACCTGATGGAATTGCAACAACAAGGTTATGCCTACATTAGTTGGTAAGTTGGTAGCCAACGGGATGGGTTTCCATTTCAGAAGGCAAACCACCAATCTTTGAATATTATTGGGATTTTATAGTTCTACTTTGTTACTTTAACTTATGTTAATGAACAATCCGGCACGGGAAGCGGAGGCGTCTGGCAAGACACGCCGTAAATACCTCCATGTAGGCTCGATGGCGGCATCCCTGCCGCCAACGGACTTGCCCGACGCCTCCGCTTCCCATGCTGTGCACACGGCCATTTAATGTAACAAAGTAGAAATAGTTAGCGTACAGATTCACACCGGGGAGTGGATATGACGAATATTGCTGTAACTGGCGCCGCGGGACGCATGGGCAGGACGTTGATGGAAGCGTGCACGGTCACCGAGAACGCGCGTTTGGCAGCGGCAATCGAACGCGCAGGCAGTGCAACGATCGGCATGGATGCGGGAGAGTTGGCCGGCATTGGCAAAAAAAATATTGCCATTGTTGATAACGTCGGTTCTGTTATGGATCGGTTCGATGTTTTGATTGATTTCACCACGCCAGAATCCAGCATGGCCAATCTTGCCGCGTGCCGCGCCGCGAAAAAACGCCTGGTGATTGGGACCACCGGCTTGTCTGACGCGAATAAAAAATCCATCGCTGACGCGGCCAGGGATATCGCTATTGTATTTGCACCGAATATGAGTGTCGGTGTGAATTTGTGTTTGAAACTGCTGGATATCGCCGCGCGGGTCATGAATGAGGATATCGACATTGAAATCATAGAAGCCCATCATCGCCACAAGGTGGATGCGCCATCAGGTACAGCGCTGGCGATGGGTGAAGTGGTTGCCAGGGCATTGGGCCGCGACCTGAACGAGTGCGCGGTGTATGGCCGGCAGGGGCGCACGGGCGAGCGTGACCGCGTAACCATAGGTTTTGAAACGATTCGGGCCGGCGATATCGTGGGCGAACATACCGTGATGTTTGCCGGCATCGGTGAAAGGGTTGAAATCACCCATAAGGCCTCCAGCCGCCTGACATTCGCGAAAGGGGCGGTGCGGGCGGCGAAGTGGTTAATGGCGCAGGAGAAAGGTTTGTTTGATATGCAGGATGTATTGGGCCTGCGTTCGATATAGATTGGCTTGGTTCAGTAGATTGCGTGAATTGCATAAATAATGGAAGCATTGAACCGGCGGCAGCAAGGTTGAAACGGCAAAGTCACCTGTTTTAGCCGTGGACACTTCCTCACGATCGAAGTAAAATCGCGCCTCAGCATTGGGCAAAAATTCTGGCGGGAGAGGCGAGGGTCGTCTCTCCCGCTTTGTATGCAAGATTCATATTTACATTGTGTACTTAACATCCAAGGCGTACACAATACCTAAACAACGGGAGACTTTGGTTGAGGAAACCGGCAATCTTGGCCCTTGAAGACGGCAGTATTTTTCAGGGTGAGTCCATTGGCAGTGATGGTCTTACCGTAGGGGAAGTTGTTTTCAATACCGCGATCACCGGTTACCAGGAAATTCTCACCGATCCTTCTTACTGCCGCCAGATCGTCACCTTAACCTATCCCCATATTGGCAACACGGGCACCAATGCCGAAGATGAAGAATCCGGTAAAATCTGGGCCAGTGGCCTGATCATCCGCAATCTGCCATTGATGGCCAGTAACTGGCGAAACCAGGAGCCGTTGGAAGCGTATCTGGTGCGCAACAAGGTGGTCGCCATTGCCGATATCGATACCCGGCAGCTGACACGCATATTGCGCGAGAAAGGCGCCCAGGCCGGCTGCATCATGGCAGGTGAAATTGATTCACAAAAAGCGCTGGAGCAAGCCAGGGCTTTTCCCGGATTAAGTGGTATGGATCTCGCTAAAGTAGTCAGCACCCGCGAGAGTTATCAATGGAACGAAGGAAGTTGGCGTTTAGGCGAGGGTTTTGCCCGGCCATCTGCTGAAACCAGACGCTACAAGGTTGTTGCGTACGATTTCGGTGTGAAACGCAATATATTGCGCATGCTGGTTGATCGCGGCTGTGATGTCACCGTCGTTCCAGCGCAGACACCGGCGAGTGAAGCGCTGAGCATGAATCCGGACGGCGTCTTCTTATCCAATGGCCCTGGTGATCCGGAACCCTGCGATTATGCGTTATCTGCGATAGCAACTTTCCTGGAACAGCAAATGCCCCTGTTCGGCATTTGCCTGGGACATCAACTGCTCGGCCTTGCCAGTGGCGCCAGGACCACAAAAATGAAATTTGGCCACCATGGCGCGAATCATCCCGTAAAGGAACTGGCGACGAGCGCGGTGATCATTACCAGCCAGAATCACGGTTTCGAAGTGGATGAAAAAACGTTACCGGCGTCAGTGATCGCCACTCACCGTTCACTGTTCGACGGTTCGTTGCAGGGCATCCGGCATAAGGATAAACCGGCGTTCAGTTTTCAGGGGCATCCGGAAGCCAGCCCGGGTCCGCATGACATGGCGCCTTTGTTTGATCAGTTTATTGATTTAATGCAACAACGAACAGGAAGAAAATAACCGGTATAACAACAAAAACAAGCCGCAAGGCTTTTTTTTTAATTGGAATATTCAAGCGTAATACGCAACATAGTCACGACATACAACAAGCGACATAATACGAACCCAGTTACAGCAGCAGTGATATGCCAAAACGCACCGACATACACAGTATATTAATCATAGGCGCCGGTCCGATTATTATCGGGCAAGCCTGTGAGTTTGACTATTCCGGCGCACAAGCGTGTAAAGCGCTTAAGGAAGAAGGATATCGCGTCATACTGGTCAACTCGAACCCGGCAACCATTATGACTGATCCGGGTCTGGCGGATTCCACGTATATAGAGCCTATTACCTGGGAAGTCGTGGCCAGGATTATCGAAAAGGAAAAACCGGATGCATTGCTGCCCACGATGGGGGGGCAAACCGCGTTGAACTGCGCATTGGATCTGGCGCGCGAAGGGGTGCTGGAAAAATTCGGCGTGGAAATGATTGGCGCTTCGCGCGACGCCATCGACAAGGCGGAAGACCGGGACCGCTTTCGTATCGCCATGAAAAATATCGGTCTGGAGACGCCCAATTCCGCGGTTGCGCACAGCATGGAAGAAGCGTTACAGGTACAGGCGATGGTGGGGTATCCGACCATTATCCGGCCGTCATTTACACTTGGCGGCAGTGGCGGCGGCATCGCATATAACAGGGAAGAGTTTGAAGAAATCTGTGAACGCGGTCTGGATATGTCACCGACCAGTGAATTGCTTATTGAAGAATCCATTTTGGGATGGAAAGAATTTGAAATGGAAGTAGTGCGGGATCACAAGGATAACTGCATCATTGTTTGCTCCATTGAAAATTTTGATCCCATGGGTGTGCACACCGGCGATTCCATTACCGTGGCGCCCGCCCAAACATTAACGGACAAGGAATATCAGATCATGCGCGATGCCTCGTTGGCGGTGTTGCGTGAGATCGGTGTGGATACCGGAGGTTCCAATGTGCAGTTTGCCATTAATCCTGAAAATGGCCGCATGATTATTATCGAAATGAACCCACGCGTGTCACGTTCGTCGGCCCTGGCATCCAAGGCGACCGGTTTTCCCATCGCCAAGGTCGCGGCAAAGCTGGCAGTGGGTTATACGCTGGACGAATTGCAGAATGAAATTACCGGCGGCGCCACGCCGGCTTCGTTTGAACCCAGTATCGACTACGTGGTTACCAAAATTCCGCGGTTCACGTTTGAAAAATTTCCCGATGCCGCGCCCGTGTTGACCACGCAAATGAAATCCGTCGGTGAAGTGATGGCAATCGGCCGCACCTTTCAGGAATCAGTGCAAAAAGCCTTGCGCGGATTAGAGACGGGCATCACAGGATTTAATGAAATTGTGAGTGGAACGGAAGAAGAAGCCAGGGAACGGATTCGTCAGGAACTGCGTGTCCCCGGTCCGGATCGCATTCGCTATGTCGCCGATGCGTTTCGCGCCGGAATGACGGTTAACGAAGTCCACGGCTACAGCAAGATTGATCCGTGGTTCCTGGTGCAGATAGAAGATATCGTACAGACCGAAAGCCAGGTCAAATGCCGTAATTTGGCAAGCCTGTCAAAACAGGAAATATTCCGTTTGAAGCGTAAAGGATTTTCCGATGCGCGCTTGGCGGAACTGTTAGCGGTTTCGGAAAATACCTTACGCGCCAAACGCCATGAACTCGGTGTGCGCCCGGTTTACAAGCGTGTGGATACCTGCGCGGCTGAGTTTGCGACCAGCACCGCCTATATGTATTCCACCTACGAACAGGAATGCGAAGCGCAACCAACCCAACGTGAGAAAATCATGGTGCTGGGGGGAGGGCCCAACCGCATCGGCCAGGGCATTGAATTTGATTATTGCTGTGTCCATGCCGCGTTTGCCTTGCGCGAGGATGGTTATGAAACCATCATGGTGAATTGCAATCCGGAAACCGTATCCACTGACTACGATACGTCGGATCGATTGTATTTCGAACCACTCACTCTGGAAGACGTTCTGGAGTTGATTGCGCTGGAAAAACCCAAGGGTGTGATCGTTCAATATGGTGGTCAAACACCGCTTAAACTGGCCAGGGCACTGGAAGCCGCAGGCGCGCCCATTATCGGCACCTCGCCGGATTCCATTGATCTGGCGGAAGACCGGGAACGTTTCCAGAAATTGGTCGCCAGGTTGGGGCTGAAACAGCCGTCGAATGCGACGGCAACCAATATTGAGCAGGCGGTAAAATTGGCGGAACAGATCGGCTATCCACTGGTGGTGCGGCCGTCTTATGTATTGGGTGGCCGGGCCATGGAGATTGTTTACTCCGAAAGCGAGTTGCGCCGTTATATGAACCGGGCGGTCGGTGTTTCCAATGACTCTCCGGTATTGCTGGACCGTTTTCTGGATGACGCGATTGAAGTGGATTTTGACGCCGTCAGCGACGGCAAGCAGGTAATTACCGGTGGCATCATGGAGCATATTGAACAGGCTGGTGTGCATTCCGGCGATTCCGCGTGTTCGCTGCCACCCTACAGCTTGAGCAAGGAGATTCAGCAAAAAATAAAGGATCAGGCGCGGCAACTGGCGCAGGAACTGAAAGTTATCGGATTGATGAACGCGCAGTTTGCGGTGAAAGACAATGAAATTTATATCATTGAAGTCAATCCACGCGCGTCGCGTACCGTGCCTTTTGTCTCCAAAGCAACCGGGGTTCCCCTGGCAAAAGTCGCCGCGCGCTGCATGGTGGGCAAGTCACTAAAGTCGCAGGGCTTTACAGCGGAGATCACGCCTTACTATTATTCGGTGAAAGAAGCCGTGTTCCCATTTATCAAGTTTCCATTCTGTGATCCAATACTGGGACCGGAGATGAAGTCGACCGGCGAAGTCATGGGTGTCGGTGGCGATTTCGCGCAAGCTTTTGCAAAAGCGCAATTGGCGGCAGGCGTGGTGTTCCCAATACCGGGTCGCGCATTTATCAGCGTGCGTGATGCTGACAAAAAAGCCGCGGTTGAAGTGGCGAAGCAGATTATCAAGCTGGGATTTGATGTCGTGGCGACCGAAGGCACCGCGAAGGCGCTTCAATCAGCGGGAATAACCTGTACCCGGGTCAATAAGGTCAATGAGGGCCGACCGCACATAGTTGATATGATCAAGAATGATGAAATACACTTCATCGTCAATACGACGGAAGGCAAACAGGCAATCACGGATTCACGCACCATACGCAGCAATGCATTGCAGAGCAAGGTTATGTATACCACGACAATTGCCGGTGCGAGGGCAACGTGTTTAGCCATGCAACTGGGAGAAATATCCACAATTAACCGGTTGCAGGATCTGCATAAGGAGCTGCATTCATGACCAGGAAAATTCCCATTACTGCCCGGGGCGCGGAACGATTGCGGGCTGAACTGGAGCAACTGAAAAAAGTTGCCCGTCCCAAGGTTATCGCCGCCATTGCGGAAGCCAGGGCGCATGGTGATCTGAAAGAGAACGCGGAATACCATGCGGCCCGAGAGCAGCAGAGTTTTATCGAAGGGCGGATTGCGGAAATAAATGCCAAATTGAGCCATGCGCAAATTATTGATGTCACGCAACATGGCAGCACGGGCAAGGTGATATTCGGGTCTACCGTGATTCTAGTGGACGAAGAAACCGGGGACGAAATTACCTATCAAATTGTCGGTGAAGATGAAGCCAATATAAAGGAAGGACTGGTTTCAATTACATCTCCTATCGCGCGCGCGTTGATCGGGAAAGAAGAAGGAGATGTAGCGAAAGTGCAGGCGCCAAGCGGTGTTAAAAACTATGAAATAGTTGAGATTAAATACATCTAAAGTTACTTTCGCTTTTCAATCACCAATTGCACCAGGTTGCCGTATAAGATTTCTTGTCTGAGTACGTCTTGAAAGTATATCCTGTCACCCGCGCCGCGGGTGTCGCCGCATATAAAACAGGAAGCTGATACTATGTATTTTGCCATGGTAGGTGAGCGTGTCTTATTGACCCTGTGGGTCGGTGGACTCTGGGCAATCGGCTATATTGCGGCGCCATCCTTGTTCGCCGCATTGGACGACCGTCAACTGGCGGGCGCGCTCGCCGGACAGATGTTCCATATCATCAGTTATATCGGCCTGGCATGCGGAGCGTTGTTGCTTATCAGCGTAGTGATACGTTTGGGTTTGCAGTGGCGCGCCTGGATTCTGCTTATCATGATCGTCTTGGTGGCATCGGGAGAATTTATCCTGCAACCGATGATGGAATCACTGAAAATACAAGGTTTGACGGAAGGCAGCGATGCCCGGAAACAGTTTGGTATGTTGCATGGTATCGCATCTTTCATTTATTTAATTGAGAGCTTGCTGGGCCTGGCCCTGGTTGTGTTGGGGGTATCTACCACACAAGCAGAAACTAAAACAAACACCGGGGTGAACTAAGGCAGTTTGATGGAAGGTATGGCGGCGGCGCGATAGAACGTTGCGATATGCCCGACTTGACTGACCAATTCAGCATGCACTGACCTGCGCACCCTGTCAGTGATCGATTGCCGGTCTTCCCGCGTAGCAGCATTGATTTTAACCTTGATCAGTTCATGATGTTCAATAGTGGTTTCAATTTCGTTGAGTACAGCATCAGTAAGACCGGCATTGCCGATGATGACAACCGGTTTTAATCTGTGCGCTCGGGTGCGTAGAAACTTTATTTGTTTATTATTAAGCGCCATGATTGCGTGCGTTATCCAGCTGTGTATGAATCGATGAAAAGTCCGGACAAAAAAAAAGATAATCGTGGTTTGTATGTGGCGCCGAGTCCATTCAATGCAGTCAAGCTGGAACTGGCAGTTATAATGATTGTTGGTCTGCTGCTTTGGATTGCCGTGGATTCTATCACAATCAACGCCGCCGCCCAGATAGTTATTTTAATGAGTTTTGGTGTGCTGGGCGCGTTCTGGCTCGTTATACGCACCCGTTATCTATTGCAGCGAACCTTGAAAAAATGAACGCCCGGTATTCGTAGCATGAACGATGGAATGGAAGTATGGCAGTAAAAAAGCGCCAGGCTCGCAGCAAATCCAGCCGGCAATGGCTTAAGGAACATTTTGACGACATCTATGTCAAGCAGGCCCAAAAAGCGGGTTACCGTTCACGTGCGGTTTACAAGCTGCTCGAAATTCAGGACAAGGATCACATTCTCAAACCAGGGATGACCGTGGTAGACCTGGGCGCCGCGCCGGGCGGATGGTCCCAGGTGGCAAGCCACATTGCCGGTTCCGGGGGAAAAGTAATCGCGTTGGATGTTTTACCTATGGAATCACTCGCGCACGTGGATTTTATCCAGGGGGATTTCACGGAACCATCAGTTTTTAACAAACTCTTAGAAGTACTGGAAGGTCAGGAAGTTGATCTTGTATTGTCGGACATGGCACCCAATATCAGTGGTATGAAGGTAATTGATCAACCCAGAGCGATGTATCTCGCTGAATTAGCTCTGGATATGGCTCAAAATGTGCTTTGTAAAAATGGTGATTTTTTGGTTAAAGTGTTTCAGGGAAGTGGATTTGATAGTTATTTCAGAGTGTTACAGTCACTATTTAACAAAGTGGTAACGCGTAAACCAAAGGCCTCAAAGTCAAATTCCCGTGAAGTATACTTATTGGCTAGAGGGTTTCGGAAACAGAATTGATAGCGTATTTACAGTTTGGAATAAATAATCCTGTTCCATTGATTGGCCAATCAGCGGGATTTCAGGATAAGATAAGGTAGAAACGGTTTAAATAAATAAGCAGAGGCTAGACTATTGAACGACTTAGCAAAAAATCTCCTTCTCTGGATTGTAATCGCGATTGTGCTCGTGTCGGTATTTAACAATTTCAGCCCGCCAAGAGCGCCCGCTAAAAACATCGAATACTCAGAGTTTGTCCGGAATGTGAAGGACGGCACGGTATCCAAGGTGCTTATCGAAGGACGGAGCATTCACGGACGCACCACGAGTAACGAGAATTTCACGACTTACAGTCCCGGCGATCCCAAACTTGTTGACGACTTGTTGAACCACGGCGTAGCGATTGAAGCCAAACCGCCGGAACAGCAAGGCTTGTTAATGCAGGTGTTTATTTCCTGGTTTCCCATGCTGCTTTTGATTGCGGTGTGGATTTTCTTCATGCGCCAGATGCAGGGTGGCGGCGCAGGACGTGGCGCCATGTCATTCGGCAAATCTAAAGCACGCATGCTGGGGGAAGACCAGGTCAAGGTTACCTTTAATGATGTGGCCGGTGTTGAAGAAGCCAAGGAAGAAGTGGCCGAACTCGTGGAGTTTTTACGCGATCCCGGTAAATTCCAGAAACTGGGCGGAAAAATTCCGCGCGGTGTATTGATGGTCGGATCTCCCGGCACCGGTAAAACCTTACTGGCGAAAGCCATCGCTGGTGAAGCGAAAGTACCTTTCTTTACCATTTCAGGTTCCGATTTCGTGGAAATGTTTGTCGGTGTGGGCGCTTCGCGTGTACGCGATATGTTTGACCAGGCGAAAAAGCATGCACCCTGCATTATATTCATCGATGAGATTGATGCGGTGGGCCGTCATCGCGGCGCCGGACTTGGCGGCGGTCATGATGAGCGGGAGCAAACTCTCAACCAGTTATTGGTGGAGATGGACGGTTTTGAAGGCAATGAAGGCGTCATCGTCATAGCAGCGACTAACCGTCCTGATGTGTTGGATCCGGCGTTGTTGCGCCCGGGCCGTTTTGACCGCCAGGTGGTGGTTCCACTGCCTGATGTTCGCGGCCGCGAGCATATCTTGCGGGTGCACATGCGTAAAGTGCCGTTAGCAGATGACGTAAAACCGAATATCATAGCGCGGGGTACTCCTGGCTTTTCCGGCGCGGATCTGGCAAATCTTGTTAACGAGGCGGCGTTGTTCGCCGCGCGCGAAAACCAGCGTTTGGTCAGCATGGCGCATTTTGAAAAAGCCAAAGACAAAATCATGATGGGCGCGGAACGCAAGTCCATGGTGATGAGCGAGGACGAAAAGAAGCTGACTGCTTATCACGAGGCTGGACATGCCATTGTCGGCCTTAATGTGCCGTCACATGATCCGGTATACAAAGTCACAATCATTCCGCGCGGCCGCGCCTTGGGTGTCACGATGTTTCTTCCTGAGGAAGACCGTTACAGCTACAGCAAGCAGCGCCTGGAAAGCCAGATATCCAGCATGTTTGGCGGACGCATCGCGGAAGAGCTGATATTCGGCAAAGAGAGCGTAACGACTGGCGCGAGTAACGATATACAACGCGCGACTGAAATTGCGCGTAATATGGTGACGAAGTGGGGCCTCTCGGAAAAACTCGGTCCTTTAACATACAGTGAAGATGAAGGCGAAGTGTTCCTTGGCCACTCCGTGACACAACACAAAAACGTGTCCGGCGCAACAGCCAATCTTATAGATGAAGAAATCCGGAAAATCATCGATAAGAACTATGCGCGCGCGCAGGAAATATTAAAGCGCGACATAGACAAGCTGCATATGATGGCGGATGCGTTGATGAAGTTTGAAACCATCGATCAGAATCAGATCAGCGATATCATGGCAGGCAAGGCGCCAAGACCGCCAGAAGACTGGTCTGATCAACCGCCTCTTGGCCCAAGTGGCAAGGAAGAAAAGAAAAAAGCCAGAACTGACGCTAAAACCGAAGGGCCTATCGGCGGACCCGCTGGTGAGCACTAAGCACTGGTAGTTCAATCACCTGCTTGTGAATATAGATAGGCCTGATACCAGTGGTTGATACAATTGAAGCATGAGCAACGCACTGCAATGCGCTGGTAAAACACTTGGTCTGAGCCGCCCGTGCGTAATGGGAATACTGAATGTGACCCCCGATTCTTTTTCAGACGGGGGTCATTTTTTTTCTGTTGACGCCGCTGCTGAACAGGCCCGAAACATAATTGCCGCAGGAGCTGCGATTATCGATATCGGCGGCGAGTCGACACGGCCCGGCGCGCAAGCAGTGCCGGCGGCGGAGGAAAGAAAGCGTGTTGTACCGGTCATTAAGCGCATCTGTAAAGAATTCCCCGAGACAGTCATTTCAATCGATACCAGCAAACCGGAAGTAATGACCGATGCCATTGATGCCGGCGTGCGGCTGGTAAACGATATTAACGCGTTGCGCAGCCCCGGCGCGCTGGATGTAATTGCCAGCAGTAATGTCGCGGTATGTCTGATGCATATGCAAGGTGAACCGCGTACTATGCAGAAAAATCCGCAATACCAAAATGTTGTCGACGAGGTGTGGCATTTTCTGCAACAACGCATCATGGTTTGCCTTGCCGCCGGAATCAGCAGGGATAGAATTGTCATCGACCCGGGTTTTGGGTTCGGCAAGACGCTGCAACATAATTTACTACTGATAAAAAACCTGAAAAAATTTAAAGAATTGGGAGTTCCCTTATTGGTAGGTCTGTCCCGCAAATCCATGATTGGCGCCATACTGAATAAACCGGTCAACGAACGGTTAACCGGCAGTATTAGTCTGGCGACACTCGCTTTATGGATGGGAGCGGACATTCTTCGGGTGCATGATGTAGAGCCAACGATTGAGGCGCTTAAAATCATTAATGCGGTTCATTCAGCGTGAAATTTTCAAAGGTAGCATGTTTATGAATAGAAAATTTTTTGGAACCGACGGAATTCGCGGGCGTGTGGGTGAAGGAGTAATCACGCCGGATTTTATTATGAAGCTGGGCTGGGCTGTAGGCCGTGTTTTAGGAGACGGCAACCGGCGGCGCAATAAGGTCATTATCGGTAAAGACACCCGCATATCCGGCTACATGTTTGAATCCGCGCTCGAAGCGGGATTATCAGCGGCGGGTGTTGATATTCTATTGCTTGGTCCAATGCCAACACCGGGTATTGCATACCTGACGCGTACTTTACATGCCCAGGCGGGGATCGTTATCAGCGCGTCACACAATCCTTACCATGACAATGGCATCAAGTTTTTTTCCGCCCATGGCGCCAAGCTTTCAGATGAAATTGAACTGGCAATTGAAACGGAAATCGGTAAGCAGTTTACCTGCGTAAGTTCATCGAAGCTTGGTAAAGCGGAACGGATTGATGACGCATCTGGCCGGTACATTGAGTTTTGTAAAAGCACAGTACCGCTGGGCATGGAATTGAAAGGCATGAAAATCGTCGTCGACTGTGCGCATGGAGCGACTTATCAAGTGGCGCCATGCGTGTTCGATGAGTTGGGGGCGGATGTCACAACTATTGGAACATCACCTAATGGTTTAAACATCAATGCGGGTGTAGGCAGTACCCAACCGGAAGCATTGCAAAAGGCCGTTGTTGAGCAGGGCGCCGATATTGGCATCGCGCTGGACGGTGACGGGGACCGGGTTCTGATGGTGGACAATAACGGAGAATTGGTAGACGGTGATGAACTTCTCTTTGTGATTGCAATGTCCCGGAAGCGCCAGGCGCAGCTTAATGGTGGCGTGGTTGGCACGGTCATGAGTAACCTCGGTCTGGAGCGTGCATTGAATGATTCTGGAATTGCGTTTAAGCGCGCCAAGGTTGGCGACCGGTACGTTATGGAGCTTTTGCAACAGGATGGATGGCATCTGGGTGGAGAGGGTTCCGGGCATATCATTTGCCTCGATCGCACTACAACCGGTGATGGTATTGTATCCGCGTTACAAGTGTTGTACGCCATGCAACAGACTGGACAATCCCTTAGTGAGATCAAAGCCGGCATGAGAAAATACCCGCAATTACTGATTAATGTAAAAGTTAATGGCTGGGTGGATCCGGGATCCTCCAGTGCAATTCAATCAGCTGTTCGCAATGTGGAAGCAAAAATGGGTAAACGTGGACGGGTGTTACTCCGGCCATCGGGAACGGAGCCGCTCGTGCGGGTGATGGTAGAAGGCGAAGATCCCTCGGAAGTGAAACAAGTTGCCAGCGAACTGGCGCAGGTTGTTGAAAATGAATATGCATGCAGATAAACGCAGCATTTTCGTTATTGAAGCCAGTAGTCGTAACACGAAATACATAGAAATCCCTTACAACTGTCCGTCTTCATTGATTTTTTTTACGCCAGCGGTTAAGCTTCCTGCCCGTTTTTGACGAAACTAGAGGGGCTATTTGATGCGTCAACGATTTGTGGCAGGAAACTGGAAGTTAAACGGGACCAGGCAGTCTATAAGCACTCTCTTGCAAGGCATCTTGAGCGGTATGCAGGATGTCAAAAACGCCGAAGTTGCGGTGTGTGCGCCGTATATTTACATCCCTCTAGTTGCTGAAAGTTTGAAGAATTCTGCTATAGTCTATGGCGCGCAAAATGTCAGTGAGTATGAATCCGGCGCTTATACCGGTGAAATTTCCGCCCCGATGCTGAAGGAATTCGACTGTAAATACGCTATCGTCGGTCATTCCGAACGCCGGTCGATCTATAATGAAACGGATCAGCAGGTGGCGGCAAAATTCGTTGCGGCACAAAATTTTGGAATTCGGCCAATCTTATGCGTGGGCGAAAGACTGGAAGAGCGTGAGTCGAACGACACTGAGAATGTGGTTGCCCGTCAATTAGATGCTGTTATAGCCAAAGCGGGAATCGAATCTTTCCGGGAAGCGGTCATTGCTTATGAACCTGTTTGGGCCATTGGAACGGGGAAAACCGCATCGCCGGAGCAGGCTCAGGAAGTTCATGCGTTTATTCGGCAACGGCTCGCGCGTAAAAATCCGGAAGTCGCCAATTTAGTACAAATTTTATACGGCGGCAGTGTAAAACCGGATAACGCCCGGTCATTGTTCGCACAGGCTGATATTGATGGCGGACTGATTGGAGGCGCATCGCTGGACGCTTCAGGATTTTTATCGATATGTTGCGCAGCAAACTAATTCTAAGGCATCGCATTCTTATAAAGAGTGTGGGACTTTAATTTAATTTTACGAAATTCAGAAGGTTCGGTTTAAATGGTTACAACGATTATTACGGGAATTCATATCCTGGCTGCGATTGGCATTATCGGGCTTGTGTTAATACAACATGGTAAGGGCGCGGACGCAGGCGCCGCTTTTGGTGCGGGCGCTGCGGGTGGCGCGTCTGGCTCAGTATTTGGAGCGCAGGGCTCAGGCAATTTTCTGTCGCGCAGCACGGCGATTCTCGCAACCGTTTTCTTTGTCACCAGTTTGTCTTTGGCCTACCTTGCGCAGAGTAATAAAGAACCCACAAGCTTGCTGGAAAATGCGCAAACGAAAACCATTTCTGAAGTTCCGGCATCGGAATCCGGCGAGATTGCACCGCCTTCAGCGTTGCAGGAAACGCAAGGAGCGCCAGTCGAACAAAAGCAAGATGTGCCGGAAATACCCGCGATGACTGAGACAGCACCAGCACAGTCAGCCGGTGAAGCATCGCCCGATAAACCTCAAGATAGCCCTGCGAAACCTTAACAGGTCTTCGTGTGCGTTGATGGTTATGGCTGCACGCTAATTTGGTTTTTCATAAAGTGCTAATAGACTTGCCGATGTGGTGAAATTGGTAGACACGCTGTCTTGAGGGGGCAGTGGCGTAAGCCGTGCCGGTTCGACTCCGGCCATCGGCACCAAACATGCAAACAATCCTGATAAACACTTATATTCAGTATCTATTATTATGTTGTTCATGATTGATGATGTAAGTACGCAGCGTGTTGATGCAATGACACTACTATGAATACAACTATACTCGCACATAATCGTTGTTTCCCTTCATGTTCCCACTGCGTCCGTTTATAAATAATAACGTTATAACCGCTTGTAAAAATTAGTAAGCAATTCTTATAGTTAATATACCTTTCCAGATTTTGTCTTCTTGACAAGCGTCTCCAGAGTAGCCTAGACTCGTCCACTGCTCTACGTTCGACTCGTGACTGGCCCTGGAATGAACATTAAATATTAAATGCTAAAACTAGCTCGTGAGCGGCCAGTTATTGCCAGTTGTTGCAATAATTTTAACGCTTCTTAAATTACCGGCGTGTTGGATGCTCGTTGAAAGTATTGCCAGAACATTGGCATTATAATGATGGTGTATCCTGGCCTATTAAAAAAATAAGACGCGAAGCTGTTAGTAAAAATCATTAAAATATAATCAAGCAGTTAAAAAAAAAATAAAAATAAAGTATAAGAACGAGGGAGGGTGATCTATGAGTGTTGTCCAACACTTATATACATCACATCGAAGCCGAATGCCGAATCTGAATTAGGTTTCATTAAACAACCGCAGCCAGATAACAATAATTAAACAGCAACGGGGTAACAACCTTTTTATGCTTGAAAATTACTTGCCAATTTTGATTTTCCTGGTAATCGGTGTTGTCTTCGGTGTTGTGGCGATAGGGGCGAGTTATATTGTTGCTCCCAAAAAACCTTATAGCGATAAATTGTCACCCTATGAATGCGGATTTGAGGCATTTGAAGATTCGCGCATGAAGTTTGATGTGCGTTTTTATCTTGTCGCCATATTGTTTATTATTTTCGATCTGGAGATTGCATTCCTGTTTCCATGGGCAGTAGTGTTACAGGAAATCGGCTGGTTCGGATTTACCGCGATGGCGGTTTTTCTGGGAATACTGGTGATTGGTTTCATTTATGAATGGAAGAAGGGAGCCTTGGAGTGGGAATAGAAGGCGTACTTGAAAAAGGTTTTATAACCACGTCCGCGGACAAGGTCATCAACTGGGCGCGCACCGGTTCGTTATGGCCCATGACATTTGGTCTGGCATGTTGCGCTGTGGAAATGATGCATGCCGGCGCTTCGCGTTATGATCTGGATCGTTTTGGAATTGTATTTCGTCCCAGCCCCAGGCAATCAGATTTAATGGTTGTTGCGGGTACCTTATGTAACAAAATGGCCCCTGCCTTGCGCAAGGTGTACGATCAGATGTCAGAACCTCGCTGGGTGATTTCCATGGGTTCCTGTGCTAATGGCGGCGGATACTATCACTACTCATATTCAGTTGTCAGAGGATGTGACCGCATTGTGCCTGTTGACGTTTATGTGCCTGGTTGCCCGCCAACCGCTGAAGCGTTATTGTATGGCATTATTCAACTGCAGAACAAAATAAAACGCACGAACACCATTGCTCGTTAAATAACAAGAATAATAAAACGCCGAGAAGCAGCCTATGAGTAATCCCGTCAACACATCTCTTGCAGAGCGCCTTAAACGCCGCTTCACGAATGCGTTAGAAATTAGATGCGTATTTTCTGAAACAACCATGGAAGTAGCGGCGCTGGATATTTTAAAGGTCTGCCAGGCACTGCATGATGAGCCTGATTTCGCATTTGAGCAGCTCATCGATTTATGCGGCGTTGATTACCTCGCGTTTGGCGATGTTGAATGGGAAACCATTGAAGCCACCGGTCACGGATTTAGCCGGGGAGTTACCCGTATACTGGACGGTACACCGCCACCGGGTAAAACCGGACCCAACGCAACAACCCGGCGTTTCGCGGTCGTGTATCATTTGTTGTCGGTCAGGAATAATGAACGGCTGCGTGTAAAGGTTTATTTGCCGAATAATGAACCGGTAATCGATACGGTGATAAATATCTGGTCTTCGGCTAATTGGTATGAACGGGAAGCGTTTGACCTGTACGGCATACTTTTCAAATCCCATCCTGATTTACGCCGCATCCTGACGGACTACGGGTTTATCGGACATCCGTTCCGCAAGGATTTTCCTTTAACAGGGCATGTGGAAATGCGCTATGACAGCGAAAGGCAACGCGTCGTTTACGAACCTGTAAGCATTGAACCGCGGACATTAGTGCCTAAAGTCAAGCGTGATGATCATCGTTATCTGCATGTGGTAACGGAAGAGGAAGATTGATGGCGGAGATACGCAACTACACGATTAACTTCGGTCCTCAGCATCCGTCAGCCCACGGCGTATTGCGGCTGGTGCTGGAGCTTGACGGTGAGACGGTTGAACGCGCCGATCCGCACATTGGTTTATTACATCGCGCAACTGAAAAACTTGCGGAATCCAAGCCGTATAATCAAAGCATCCCCTACATGGACCGCCTGGATTATGTGTCCATGATGTGTAATGAGCATGGCTACGTACTCGCGCTGGAGAAATTGCTCGGCATAGAACCACCATTGCGTGCGAAATATATCCGCGTGCTCTATGACGAAATTACCCGGATTCTGAATCACTTGATGTGGTTAGGAGCGCATGCGCTGGATATCGGCGCCATGACGGTATTTCTATATGCCTTCAGGGAGCGTGAAGACCTGTTTGACGCTTACGAAGCGGTTTCTGGCGCGCGCATGCATGCCGCTTATTATCGTCCCGGCGGTGTCTACCGGGATCTTCCGGATTCAATGCCGCAATACAAACCGTCCAAGTGGCGCAACGCAAGTGAAGTGGCAAAGCTGAATGAAAACCGCCAGGGTTCCTTGCTGGACTTTATCGGGAATTTCGCGGATCGTTTCCCCGCCTGTGTCGATGAATACGAAACGCTTTTAACGGACAATCGCATTTGGAAACAGCGCACCGTAGGCATCGGCGTTGTGCCACCCGAACGCGCATTGCAACTGGGATTTACCGGACCCATGCTGCGTGGATCCGGTGTGGAGTGGGACTTACGCAAGAAGCAACCTTATGAAGTCTACGATCAGTTGAATTTCGATATCCCCGTTGGCGTCAACGGCGACTGTTATGATCGTTACCTCGTCCGCATGGAGGAAATGCGCCAGTCACAACACATCATCAAGCAATGTATAAAATGGTTACGAGAAAATCCCGGACCGGTGATGCTGGATGACCACAAACTGGCGCCGCCGGCACGCGAACACATGAAGTCGGATATGGAATCATTGATTCACCATTTCAAACTCTTTACCGAAGGATATACACTGCCGGAAGGTGAAGTTTACACCGCAGTAGAACATCCAAAAGGCGAGTTTGGAATTTATCTGGTATCGGATGGATGTAACAAGCCGTATCGCCTCAAAATCCGGGCGCCTGGTTTTGCGCACCTTTCCTCCCTGGACGAAATGACCCGGGGTCACATGCTGGCGGACGTTGTCGCGATCATTGGAACGCAGGATATTGTATTTGGGGAAGTTGACCGATAATGACCACGAACGTAGTAGAACAACCAGCAAGCCACGCCGGATCAATGCAGGAAAAGTTGATTTCGCGCGAATCGTATGCGGCGATCGACAAGTGGATCGCGAAATATCCTGCGGAAAACCGCCAAGCGGCGGTTATACCGGCGCTGCATATTATACAGAATGCGAACAACGGTTATCTGACAAGAGTATTAATGGATGAACTGGCGCAGTATCTGGGCATGCCGGAAATAGCCGTTTATGAAGTGGCAAGTTTTTACTCGATGTTCGAACATAAGCCCGTCGGCAAACACAAAATCAGTATCTGCACCAATATTTCGTGCATGTTGCTGGGCAGTGAGGAAATCTTAAAACATCTGGAAAACAAGTTTGGCATCAAGCCGGGGCAAACAACACCTGATGGCAAATTTACTATTAAGGAAGTGGAGTGTTTAGGCGCATGTGTGGGCGCACCCATGTGTTTAATTGGCCGAGAATATCATGAACACTTAACTCCGGAAAAAATCGACGCCATTCTGGAAAAACTGGATTAATTCCCATGGCTAATGAAGTCTGCTTTAGCACATTGCATCTGAAAAAACCGTGGACGCTTTCCACCTATGAAAGCGCGGGTGGTTATAAAGTCTGGAAACGGATATTGAAAGAGAAAACCCCGCCGGAAGAAATAATCAGCGAACTCAAAACGTCCGCATTGCGGGGCCGCGGTGGCGCCGGATTTCCAACCGGCCTGAAGTGGAGCTTTATGCCGCGCAACACCCCCGGACAAAAGTATATTGTCTGTAACTCGGACGAAGGCGAACCGGGAACCTGTAAAGACCGTGATATTCTGCGTTATAACCCTCATGCGCTGATTGAAGGAATGGCGATTGCCGGATACACCATCGGCGCAACGGTGGGTTATAACTACATGCGCGGCGAGTTTTACGAACCGTTTGACCGTTTTGAGGCCGCGCTGCAGGAAGCCTACAAGGCAGGACTGCTCGGCAAAAACGTATTGGGCTCGAAAATCGACTTTGATCTGTATTCCCATATCGGCGCGGGTGCGTATATATGCGGGGAAGAAACCGCGCTGCTTGAATCGCTAGAGGGTAAAAAAGGCCAGCCCCGGTTTAAACCGCCATTTCCGGCGAGTTACGGATTATTTGGCCGGCCCACCACGATCAACAACACGGAAACCCTGGCATCGGTTCCTTACATACTGGCAAACGGCGGGCAATGGTTTGCCGACCTCGGCAAACCAAACAATGGCGGCTCCAAGATTTTTTGCGTTACAGGTCATGTTAATAAACCCGGCAACTTTGAAGTGCCCATGGGAACGCCTTTTGCCGAACTGCTGGAGATGGCGGGCGGCATGCGCGGCGGCAAGAAACTCAAGGCGGTAATACCCGGCGGTTCTTCAACGCCCGTATTGCCCGCGGCAGTCGCCATGGATATGAACATGGATTATGACTCGATTGCCAAGGCGGGTTCAATGCTGGGCGCGGGTTCCGTGATCGTGATGGATGAAACGACCTGTATGGTCAAGTCATTGGCGCGGTTGTCCTATTTTTACTATGAAGAATCATGCGGGCAATGTACGCCGTGCCGTGAAGGCACAGGTTGGTTATCACGGGTGGTTAACCGGATTGAAAAAGGAAAAGGCCGCCAGGAAGATCTGGATTTGCTGGTCGATGTCGCCAACAAGATTGGCGGGCGCACGATTTGCGGCCTGGGTGATGCGGCCGCCATGCCGGTAACCAGCTTCCTGAAACATTTCCGTGACGAATTTCAATTTCACGTTGACCATAAGCGATGCATGGTTGGCGGCTGATTTCGTTTGTAAATATTACTGTTTAGACAACATTCAACTGAATGCAAGGGATTTTGAAGTAACAATGGCGAACATTGAAATTGATGGCAAAAAAATAGAGGCCCGCGACGGCGCAATGGTCATTGAAGCCGCCGACGAAGCGGGAATCTATATCCCCCGTTTTTGTTATCACAAAAAATTGTCCATTGCGGCGAATTGCCGCATGTGCCTTGTGGAAGTGGAAAAAGCGGCAAAACCTTTGCCGGCCTGCGCGACCCCTGTTACTGACGGAATGAAAGTTTTTACTAAATCAGTAAAAGCAATCGATGCCCAGAAAGGCGTCATGGAATTTCTGTTGATCAATCATCCTCTGGATTGCCCCATATGCGACCAAGGGGGGGAGTGTGAGCTGCAGGATATTGCCATGGGATATGGCAGTGATGTTTCCAAGTTTGTGGAGAAAAAACGCGTTGTCAAGGATAAAGATCTCGGCCCGCTCATTGCCACTGATATGACACGTTGTATACACTGCACCCGTTGTGTCCGTTTTGGCGCCGAAATTGCCGGCATACGTGAACTGGGCGCCACCGGGCGCGGTGAACATATGGAGATTGGAACCTACATTACCCGTAACGTGACTTCCGAGATGTCAGGCAATGTTATCGATTTATGCCCGGTTGGTGCGCTTACCTCAAAACCGTTCCGCTTTTCCGCCCGTGCATGGGAGTTGACAGCGCGCTACTCCGTAGCGCCGCATGATTGCATCGGTTCCAACCTTCAGGTGCATGTGCGCAACGGCAGGGAAGTGGTTCGTGTGGCGCCGCGCGAAAACGAGGCGATTAACGAGACATGGATTTCCGACCGTGACCGCTTTAGTTATGAAGCGCTCAACAGTGTTGAACGGCTGAAAACACCGCTGATAAAACTGGAAGGGGAATGGAAAGAGACTGATTGGGAAACCGCATTGCAGGCAACAGTAAGCGGTATAAACCGGGTAATCGCGGAATCCGGCGTTGAGAGTTTTGCCGCTTTGGCGTCTCCTACTGCCACAATAGAAGAACTTTACCTGTTGCAAAAACTCATGCGGCAATTGCGTATTGCCAACATTGATCACCGATACCGGCAAACCGATTTTACATTCAGCAACGAAGATCCCGTTTATCCATGGTTGGGCCAGGATATACAAAGTCTTGAAAATAATAATGCTGTTCTGCTGATTGGCTCAAATGTCCGTAAAGATCAGCCGATCGCCGCGCACCGGTTGCGCAAAGCCTGTCATAATGGCCTGAAGCTGATGCACCTTAATGCGGTTGATTATGAATTTTATATGCCGGTGGCGGCGAAAATCGTGGTTAGCCCAAAATCCTTCGTTAGTGAATTGGCAGGAATCGCGGCAGCTTTGGTGAAAGCCAGTGGCAAACCAGCGCCTGCAGGTTTTGACAAAATCAGCGCAGGCGTCACCCTGACAACCGCGTATCAGCAGATCGCCGACAACTTGCAACGCAACAAGAACACATCGGTGCTGTTGGGTCCGCAGGCGATTAATCACCCCCATGCATCTTCGATCAGAATGTTGGCTAGCCTGATTGCGTCCCTGAGCCAAAGCCGGTTTGGATATCTGCCGGAAGCGGGCAATAGTGCGGGCGCCTGGATTTGCGGTTTTGTGCCACACCGCGTTGCAGGCGGCGCGCGCGCTGAATCAATGGGAATGAATGCAGGACAGATGCTGGATAAATCCCTTAAGGGATATTTGTTATTAAATGTAGAACCGGATGTAGAATCCGCCAATCCGGCGCACGCTAAAAATGCACTGAACAACGCCGATTTTGTGGTTGCGTTAAGTTATTTCGGCAGCGAGAACATTAAACAATACGCAGATGTAATCCTGCCGGTCGCGCCGTTTGCGGAAACCTCTGGCACGTTTGTGAATGCACAAGGTACCTGGCAAAGTTTTACCGGGGTGGTGCCTCCACCGGGAGACGCGCGGCCGGCCTGGAAAGTTTTCAGGGTATTGGGCAACTTGTTCAAATGCGAAGGTTTCGATTACGTGACTTCCGATGAAGTATTGAAAGAGATCAGGGAAAAAGCGGGAACGATCACCGCGAATAACAATATTCCATGGCGCTGTCCGGATTTACCGATTGCCAGTAAAGGCAGCGGTATCATGCGAATCGCTGAATGGCAAATGTATGCCGGCGACAGTATGCAGCGCCGTGCCCAGGCTTTACAGGCGACATTTGACGCCGATATCGCCGCTATCCGGATCAACAAACGACTCGCGGGAAAAATTGGTGTTGTCGATGGAGCCAACGCGGTGGTGTCTCAAAACGGCGCTAATGTAACACTGCCGGTGATTATCGACGAACTAGTGACTGATGATAGCGTACTGATTCATGCAGGCCTTGAGGCGAGCAGTAATTTGGATTCAAGTCTGACGCCATTGACCATCAAACCGGTCTGATCAATCGCTTCACAATGGAATAAATAATAATAAAACCAAATATTCGGACAATAAACAAATAACACGGATACTGATTTAAATGGTAGAGCTATTGGAACAATCATTGAGCTGGCTGCCCGGTAATGCCGTAATTTTAACGGTTATTATCGTGAAGATTCTGGTTATTGTTCTGCCCTTGATGGGAGCAGTGGCGTATTTGACACTCGCGGAACGCAAGGTTATCGGTTATATCCAGGTGCGCATCGGTCCCAATCGGGTGGGGCCGCGGGGATTATTGCAACCCATCGCGGACGCAGTGAAGTTGTTGATGAAAGAAACCATATTGCCTTCCAATGCGAACCGCTTTTTATTTTTACTGGGACCGGTATTGGCGCTTGCGCCGGCGCTGGCCGCATGGGCAGTCATTCCCTTCGATGAGGGCTGGGTGCTGGCGGATGTCAATGCAGGTTTGTTATATATTCTCGCGATGACCTCCATGGGTGTGTATGGCGTTATCATTGCCGGATGGGCATCCAACTCAAAATACGCATTTCTTGGCGCGTTGCGTTCCGCGGCGCAAATTGTGTCTTATGAAATTGCCATGGGCTTTGCAATCGTTGGCGTATTGCTGGCGGGCGGCAGTCTGAACATCGGTGAAATTGTGACGGCGCAACAGGGCAGTTTTATTCACTGGTTCTGGTTGCCGCTGCTGCCGTTGTTTTTTATTTATTTTATCTCGGGTGTAGCGGAAACCAACCGTGCGCCGTTTGACGTTGCCGAGGGTGAATCCGAAATCGTGGCGGGATTTCATGTGGAATATTCCGCAATGACTTTTTCCGTATTCTTTTTGGCGGAGTATGCGAACATGATTCTGGTTGCGATGCTGGCCGCCTTGATGTTCCTCGGTGGATGGCTGTCGCCATTTGAAGGCATTCCGGGTCTGGAAACGCTGTTTTCATGGGTGCCGGGTATTGTCTGGTTACTGGCGAAATGCGCATTCTTTTGTTTTCTTTATTTGTGGTTCCGCGCCACGTTTCCCCGTTATCGCTATGACCAGATCATGCGTTTGGGATGGAAGGTATTCATACCGATAACTATTGTCTGGCTGATGGTGGTCGGCGGCCTGGTGGTGGCGGAAGCCGGACCCTGGTTCGACTGACGAAAATCGTTGCAGATTTGAGGAACAGGTTATGAAAGTTATCACCGATTATCTAAAAAGTTTGATTCTTATCGAACTGTTCAAGGGTATGGCGCTGACCGGCAAATATCTGTTCAAGAAAAAAATCACGGTTCAATACCCGGAAGAAAAGACGCCGCTGTCGCCACGTTTCCGGGGTTTGCACGCGTTGCGCCGCTATCCAAACGGCGAAGAAAGATGCATTGCGTGCAAGTTATGCGAAGCTGTATGTCCGGCGCTGGCAATCACGATCGAATCGGAACAGCGCGCGGATGGTTCACGCAGAACGAAGCGCTATGACATAGATTTAACAAAATGTATTTTTTGCGGCTTTTGCGAGGAATCCTGCCCTGTTGATTCGATCGTTGAAACTCACATCTTTGAGTACCACGGAGAAGAGCGCGGCGATTTGTATATGACCAAGGAAAAATTGCTCGCCATTGGCGATAAATATGAAAAGGAAATTGCGGCTAATCGAGCCGCTGATGCAAGATACCGGTAACCAGGACGGATTGAGAGAACAATAGTAAATATGGGCATCGACGTTATTATCTTCTATTTTTTTGCAGCCGTCCTGGTTTTTGCCGCTGGCATGGTGGTGACTGTGCGTAATCCGGTGTTTGCGGCGCTGTTCCTGGTGCTGGCATTTTTTACCAGCGCGGCCATCTGGATGCTGCTTGAAGCCGAATTTCTCGCCCTGACGCTTATCTTGGTATATGTTGGTGCTGTAATGGTGTTATTTCTGTTTGTGGTTATGATGCTGGACATCAACCTGGCGGTGTTGAAAGAGGGTTTCGCCAGGTACTTGCCTGCGGGAATCGTTGTCGCGCTGTTACTGATAGCGCAGCTGGCGGTCATTGTTGGTCCGGAACAGTTTGGCCTGGATAAAATCGCTTCGCCCGCAATGCATGGAACGGAATACAGCAACACTAAAGAACTGGGGCGGGTTCTCTATACGGAATACCTATACCCGTTTGAGATTGCATCGGCGATCCTGCTGGTAGCGATAATCGCGGCGATTGCGTTGACGTTGCGCAAGCGCCGTGTAAGAGACCTGATGCCGCCGGAAAAACAGGTTGCGGTACAGCGCAAAGACAGAGTGCGCCTTGTAAAAATGGAATCTGAAAAAAAGAAAGCGTAACTGCCAACAGGCAAAACCTGGTTGGTTTTGTATAAATTAATAATTTGCATAAATTTATGAAGGGAAGGTTAGGGGTCCAATGATATCGCTTGCGCATTTTCTAATTCTTGGTGCGATATTATTCTGTATCAGTGTCGCCGGTATATTTCTCAATCGCAAGAATGTGATTATTCTCCTGATGGCGATTGAGTTAATGCTGTTGGCGGTCAACATGAACTTCGTCGCATTTTCGCATTATCTGGGTGATATCGCCGGCCAGGTGTTTGTATTTTTTATATTAACGGTTGCCGCCGCGGAAGCGGCGATCGGACTGGCCATACTGGTTGTTTTATTCCGTAACCGTCAAACCATCAACGTAGAAGATCTGGATTCTCTAAAAGGATAATAAGGAAAATAACGTGTCCGAATCTATGGAACAGATTTATCTCGCCATTGTACTGGCGCCTTTATTTGGGGCAATTGTTTCCGGATTGTTCGGCAGGCAAATTGGCCGGGCAGGCGCTCACTGGATCACGAACCTTGGTGTCGCCATCTCTTTCGTGTTGTCCATTGTTGTATTCAAGCATCATGTTATTGACGGCGTGGCGCCGTTTAATGGCTCGGTTTACACCTGGATGGTCAGCGACGGCATCCGCTTCGAAGTCGGTTTTCTGATCGACCGGCTGACCGCCATGATGTTGCTGGTGGTCACGTTCGTGTCGTTTATGGTGCATATCTACACCATCGGTTATATGCACGATGATCCGGGTTATCAGCGCTTCTTCAGTTACATTTCTTTGTTTACCTTTTCCATGTTGATGCTGGTGATGTCCAACAACTTCATGCAGCTGTTTTTTGGCTGGGAAGCGGTGGGCCTGGTGTCGTATTTGTTGATTGGTTTCTGGTACACACGCGAAACAGCTATCTATGCAAACCTCAAGGCATTTCTGGTCAACCGGGTGGGCGACTTTGGTTTTATATTGGGTATTGCCGCCATACTGATGTATTTCAACTCCATGGATTATGCCGAAGTTTTCAAAGCGGCGCCCGCCATGTCCAATCTGACCATGGAAATTTTTCCCGGCTCCCCCTGGTCCGTGATGACGGTGATTTGTATCCTGTTGTTTATCGGCGCCATGGGAAAATCCGCGCAAGTTCCGTTACATGTCTGGCTTCCGGATTCGATGGAAGGCCCGACACCGATTTCCGCGTTGATCCACGCGGCAACCATGGTAACCGCCGGTATTTTCATGGTGGCGCGCATGTCGCCTCTTTATGAATTATCGGAGACCGCCTTGAGTGTCGTGCTGGTTATCGGCGCAATTACGGCGTTATTCATGGGATTTCTCGGTATCGTCGCCAACGACATTAAACGCGTCGTGGCGTATTCAACATTGTCCCAATTGGGTTACATGACAGTTGCGCTGGGCGCGTCCGCTTACGCCGCCGGTATTTTTCATTTGATGACGCATGCGGCGTTCAAGGCATTGCTGTTTCTGGCCGCCGGTTCGGTGATTATCGCCATGCATCATGAACAGGACATACAGAAAATGGGCGGCATTCGCAAATACATGCCTGTCACCTACGTCTGTATGTTCATTGGTTCACTGGCGTTAATCGGGTTCCCGGGATTTGCCGGCTTTTTCTCCAAAGACGCCATTATTCAGGCCGTCGGCGCGTCGCAATTACCGGGTTCGGGATTCGCCTATGTTTGCGTGCTGTTTGGCGTGTTTGTCACCGCGTTTTACTCGTTCCGGATGTTTTTCCTGGTATTTCATACCAGGGAAAGAATGGATGAACATACGCGCTCCCACATACACGAATCACCTTACGTGGTGACCATTCCGTTAATTTTGCTTGCTATTCCGTCGGTCATTGCCGGTTACTGGATAGAACTGATTCTTTTTGGCGGCTATTTTGGTGACGCTATCGTGGTAAAACCGGAACACGCTACTCTGGCGCAAATCGGCAAGGATTTTAGTATGGCGCATTTCTTTGGCCATGGGCTCGTTTCGGCGCCGTTCTGGCTGGCGCTGGCGGGAGTGGGTTCAGCCTGGTATTTCTATGAAAAGCGCCCCGATATACCGGAGATGATTTCTCAAAGGGCCAGCCTGATCTATAACATTTTGCTGAAGAAATACGGCTTTGATGATTTTAATGACTGGTTCTTCGCCGGAGGCGCAAGAGGTTTGGGGCGTGTGTTATGGAATGTGGGTGATGTCAAGATTATTGATGGCGCAATGGTTAACGGTTCCGCCAGGAGCGTAGGCTGGATTTCTTCCCGCATCCGCAACATGCAAACCGGTTATTTGTATCATTATGCGTTTTCCATGATTATCGGTCTGTTGGTGCTGATTTCGTGGTTTGCTCTGGATTGGTGGTTTGGAAAGTAACGATCATCAAGTAGTGAATAAATAACAAGACAAAAATAATAAGGAAAGCTTTTAATGTTTGCTGATTCACCTTTGTTAAGCCTGGTAATATGGACGCCCATTGTCGGTGGTGGATTGGTATTGCTGGCAAGCAAGGATGAACACGCCCCTACCGCGCGCCTGTTATCGCTGTTTTTCTCCGTTGTCACTCTCCTGTTGACGATACCGCTTTACACCGGGTTTGATATCACGACGCATCAAATG
>JAKEGK010000296.1 GCA_022627515.1 Gammaproteobacteria bacterium | reverse complement strand
GCGCTGGCATCCGATGCGGTTGGAACCGGATTAAATCCCAGGATACGGTGATTGCCGGTGTCGGGAACATACAAAACCGTGTTTTGCCACTCAATCAGCGAGCCCTGCGCGCCACTCAATGTATTTGCCGCCACGGCGCCGCCACGGTTGGGATCATTCGCGGTAAATGTGTTTTGCCCCATCACAAACGCCGCCGGCATGCCATTGGTTGGCGCGAGCACCGGATAAAACAGGGTAAAGATAAGCGTCGTGCTATTGCCAATCACGTCTTTCGCCGTGGCGGTAATGGTGTTGGCATTGTTGCCCAGCGTGAGATCGGCGCTAAAATCCGTGCCGTTCAGATTCGCGTCAAATGTCACCTTCGCATCCGTCGCTTCGACGACATGGTTTATCTCAACGCTTATCGTGTCACTGCTGACGATGCCTTGCAGGGTAACGGCGTTGCTGCCGGTCACGTCGGCGCCCGGATCGGGAAACGTTATTTCGATACTGGGGGCCGTGATGTCAGGATCGTCTTCTTTGGCGCACGCGGCCAATAACAGGGCTACCGCGATTATGGCAATGATCCGGCGCTGTGTTTGCCTTTGTAGAAGTGCTCGCATCAGGTAAAACAACATGTTTAAAAAGCTTGCCTATGTATTGTTCGTTTAAAGAATTGTTCGTTTAAAGAGTTGTTCGTATCAGCAATGGTACGTGTTTGCTTTCGTGTAAGCCGGAAAATTCTCAGGATGATCGCCACAATCTGGGTGGCACCCGGATTTTCCTCCGGCCGGAAAAATTGAGGCGTACAGTCTACCCGAATTTACCCCCGCCTCATAGCCACTTACAGCGTTTTACCGGCTTATAAAACAGCAGCTTGGGACGATTTTAAACAATCGCCGCAAGTATCGGCGGATACCAGCCGCACAGTTAGATAGATTGAAAGTCTTTAGAGTTCCCCAAGTGGATGCGGCCGCGGAAATCCCACCACGAGGAGCGCAACTTCGCGCGTTATTAAAGCGCCGCGTTATATAATGCCGGGTCATGCGCGTCACTCCTTTACACGACTGGCCAATCTCGATTGAAGAAGCCCGATTAATCCAGGAAACTTTCCGGCACCGGGTCATTACCTCCAACCGGTTACGCAAAGTCCGTTACGTGGCGGGCATTGATATTGGTTTTGAAAAAGAGGGCGCGATCACCCGCGCCGCCATTGCCGTACTGACGTTTCCGGCGCTGGAATTGGCGGAACAACACGTGGTGCGCGACCGCACCCGGTTCCCCTACGTGCCCGGCTATTTGTCGTTCCGGGAAGTACCGGCCGCGCTGAAGGCATTTGCTAAACTCGACATAACACCGGATTTATTATTGTGTGATGGTCAGGGCATGGCGCATCCGCGCCGCTTTGGCCTGGCGTGTCACCTTGGTTTATGGACCGGTTTGCCGAGTATTGGTGTCGCAAAATCACGCTTGATCGGAACCCACAAAGACGTGGCTGTTGAGAAAGGGAGCTGGCAAGCGCTGTTGGATGATAATGAAGTGATTGGCGCGGTAGTGCGGACCCGCACAAAGGTAAAGCCGGTTTATGTGTCGATCGGCCACATGGTGGATTTGCCAACCGCGATCGACTATACCTTGCGCTGCACTCCAAAATACCGCTTGCCGGAAACTACCCGCTGGGCGCATAAACTGGCGTCGGGATAAACTTGAGGAGGCGAATAGAAATCGGTTAGAGATTTTTAGCTAACAATCCGTTAGTTACATTGACATTGAGTGGCAGGGGAATTCTCACCACGTAACCACTGCCGGGCGCGCAATCAAGGCTTTCGCCTTGATCACTCTCAATGCGATTGACTTCAACCTGATAGTTGCCGGTGGGCAGGATCACTTCCAATTGATCGCCGGTGGCAAAACGGTTTTTTACGGCGACTTCCGCCAAGCCTGTGGCCTGATCAAAACCCAGAATTTCGCCCACAAAACGCTGCGCGCCTTTATCGGAATAATTATTCAAATAGTTCTGATAGGCCTGATCCGGATGCCGCTGATAAAAACCGTCAGTGTAGCCGCGGTTTGCCAGGCCTTCCAGCTGCTTATATAAAGCGGGATTGAATGGTTTGTCCGCCAGCGCATCATCAATAGCCTGGCGGTAAATCTGCGCGGTGCGCGCCACATAATAGTGGGACTTGGTGCGGCCTTCGATTTTCAGGCAATCGATACCCATTTTGACCAGGCGGTCCACATAGTGCACGGCGCGCAAGTCTTTCGAGTTCATAATATAGGTGCCGTGTTCGTCTTCCAGAATCGGCATGTATTCGCCGGGCCGGTTGCCCTCTTCGATCAGGTACACCTTGTCCGCCAGCGGATGCCGCCGGGTATTCTGAATATCCGGAAACGCTTCGGGATTATTGATTGCCTCCATCGCATTGAAATCAATTTTTTGCAATTGCACCCGCACATCACCCGCATCGTCTTCGCTGCCATGATGCACTTTATATTCCCAACGGCAGGCATTAGTGCAGGTACCCTGGTTGGGATCACGGTGATTGAAATAACCCGACAACAGGCAGCGGCCGGAATATGCGATACATAATGCGCCGTGCACGAACACTTCAAGCTCCATATCCGGGCACTGTTGGCGGATTTCCGCAATCTCATCCAGCGACAGTTCGCGGGACAGAATCACGCGCGTCAAACCCAGGGACTGCCAGAATTTCACGGCGGCATAGTTTACGGTGTTGGCCTGCACCGACAGGTGAATCGGCATCTGCGGAAAATGCTCCCGCACCATGGCGATTAACCCGGGATCGGCCATAATCAGGGCGTCCGGCTGCATTTCCACGACCGGCTTCATGTCCGCCAGATAAGTCTTGACCTTGCTGTTGTGGGGCATGATGTTACTGGCCACATAAAACTGCTTGCCCTGTTGATGCGCCTCCGCGATCCCGATTTCTAAATTCTGCAAATCGAAACTGTTGTTGCGCACCCGCAAACTGTAACGGGGCTGACCGGCATAGACCGCATCTGCGCCAAAGGCAAACGCGTAGCGCATGTGTTTTAAAGAACCCGCCGGGGAAAGCAGCTCTGGTTTGATGGACATGGGTTTCACTGACATGGATTTTATGAATATTGCTACTTCAGTAATCTTGGTGAACAGGGCGTTATTTTACCTGATTTTATCCTGTAATGGTCATTAACATTGTAAACGAGAAACTTTGCATTCACTTAATGGCGGGGAAAAACCACAATGATCAAGTGGCTGCAACGCCCGATACCAATGGGTTGGTCAGTCAACCACCTGTTTGGCATCGGCATCCTCTGCGCCAAGCGCCCCCGGATTTTCATTCCACGGCGCCACCTTGAACAGCAACAGCATGCCGGGAACAGCGATTACCGTGCAGAATATAAAGAAGTTGGTCCAGCCGATGGCGTCTACGATAAAACCAACGGATGCATTGACGAAGGTTCGGGGTATCGCCGTAAAGGCGGTGAACAAGGCAAACTGGGTCGCGGTGTATTTGGGATGCGTGGAGCGCGCGATAAACGCGGTAAACGCCGCGGTACCCAAACCGACACCCAGGTATTCCAGACTGAGAACAATTGCTAATGCCACCTTATCGTTACCCATGGTGGATAAAACCACAAACCCAAGGATTGTCACCAGTTGCACCACACCAAACAACCACAATGCCCGGTTGATGCCGATCTTCACCATTAACAATCCGCCCAGCATCCCGCCGATGATCATTGGCCAAAGCGCGGCGTTTTTGGCGATCAAGCCGATTTCGGTCATGGAAAAACCCATGTCGAGGTAAAACGGCGTCGCCAGGGCCGTCGCCATGTTATCCCCGATCTTGTAAAGAAACATAAACGCGAGAATTAATAACGCACTGGCAATGCCTTTGCGTCCGATAAACTCCCGAAACGGTTCGACGATTGCCGCCTTGAGGGTGCGTGGCGGCACACTGAGGCTGGCTTCTTTAATCGCCAGCGTCATGCCGATTCCCACTAACATAAAAAGTCCAGTAATCTGGAAAACCGTATCCCAGGGCAAATGATCCGCCAATATCAACGACAGCGATCCCGGAATCAAACCGGATATGCGGTACGCATTAATGTGAATGGAATTACCCAGGCCGAGTTCATGATCCGGCAACAACTCGCGCCGGTAAGCATCGACCACGATATCCTGGCTGGCGCTGAAGAACGCCACCGCCGCGCTTAAGCCTGCAATCACCCAAATCGATTGCTGAGGATCAAACATGCCGAACACAGTAATGATGATTAACAACGCGACTTGGGTTAACAGCAACCAACCACGCCGTCTGCCGAGAAACGGCGGCACAAAGCGATCCATAAAGGGAGACCAGACAAATTTCCAGGTGTAGGGAAACTGGATAATCGCAAATAAACCAATGGTAGCCAGGTCGACACCCTCTTTTCGCAACCAGGCCGGTATAAGTGAAATCAGAATATACAGCGGCAATCCGGAGGTGAAACCGGTGAATATGCAAATCAACATTCTGCGATTGAATACCGATTGCCAGAACGTGCTTTGTGTCATGAGTGTCTGTTTCCGGTTGTTTGCTTTATAGACGTCGATTGCGGCTGGGTGGGACATTTTCCAGATCGATACCTTATGATGAGGTATCCTGCACTGCGGAAGCGTACTGAAAAACTATACCACAGAAAATAATGTAAAATTTACAATGCCTTAAGCATATATGGAAAATCCGGTGACCGCCAGCCCCGATTTTTGCAGACTGCCTGTTGATATCCTCGGCATTTTGACGGCGAGACCTTAAGGAAATTTTCCAATTGGCTAATTTTCTTACATAATACGCGTCTTCTGTCTGCAAACTGAGAGATACGTCCGTGAAACTAAGCGTTGAAGAATTCAAAAAATGGAAAAACCGCCGCATCACCCTGCTCGGCATGTCCGGGGTGGGCAAGACCTATTTGTCGCACATCCTGATGAAGGCCAACTGGTTTCACTATTCGGGTGACTATCGCATCGGCACCCGTTATCTCGATGAACCGATTCTGGACAACATCAAGCAGCAGGCCATGCAGGTGCCGTTTCTACGTAATTTGCTGCGCAGTGATTCCATATATATTTGCAACAACATTACGGTCAACAATCTGCAGCCGGTATCGAGCTTTCTGGGTAAACTGGGTAATCCGGAACTGGGCGGCCTGCCATTGGACGAATTCAAGCGCCGCCAGCGGCTGCACCGCGAGGCGGAAATCGCCGCCATGAAAGATGTGCCTGAGTTTATCCGTAAAGCCAGGGAAATCTACGGCTACGAACATTTTATCAATGACGTGGGCGGCAGTATCTGCGAACTGGACGATGAAGAAGTAACGCGTATCCTGACGGAACACACCCTGCTGCTTTATATCAAGGCCACCAAGGAAGACGAGCAGGAACTGATACGCCGCGCCGCATCGGATCCAAAACCGCTCTACTACCGCGAAGCATTCCTGGATGAACAACTCGCCATTTACAAGCGGGAGAAAAATATAGACTATGTCGCCATGATTGATCCGGACGATTTTGTCCGCTGGATTTTTCCCAAGCTGTTCTATGCGCGCATACCGCGTTATGAAGCCATCGCCAACACGCAGGGTTATACAGTTACCACCAAGGAGCTTTACCGGGTGCGCGATGAGAAAGATTTTCTTGATCTGTTGAGCATTGCGGTTCGCCGCAAACGCTGAACTAACCGGCGCTGAATCTTGTCATTGAAGCATCGTGATTGAAAAAGACATACTAACGAGGCGCATGGAAAGGATACCCTTCAACCAAGACCGTCAGCAGCAGGGATGCTGCTGTCGAGCCTGCACGGATGTATTTACGGCGTGTCTTGGTTGAAGGGTATCCTTTCCATGTGACTCAGTAATAACATTGGATAACCTGTCATGCCATTAGTCGCCAACTCCAATTTACCGACCTTTAAACGCCTGCAAGAGGAGGGCGAAACCGTGCTCTCGCCCGATCGTGCGTCGCATCAGGATATTCGCGAATTGCATGTAGGATTGTTGAATATGATGCCCGATGCGGCGCTGGCCGCAACCGAACGGCAGTTCTTCCGCCTGGTCGGTGAAAGCAACCAGATTGCCCAGTTTCATATGCATCCTTTTTCCATTCCGGAGCTGGAGCGCAACGCGGAAGGCAAAGCCCACGTGGAGCAATATTACGAGACATTCGAGAAAATCAAACAGGACGGACTGGATGCGCTGATTATTACCGGCGCCAACGTCACCCATCCGGACTTGTCACAGGAGCCGTTTTGGGAACCGCTCAAGGAAGTGATGGACTGGGCCTATAAAAATGTCACATCCACGATTTGTTCCTGCCTGGCAACGCACGCGGCCATGGAATTCCAGCATGGTCAGAAACGTTACCGACTGCCGGCAAAACGCTGGGGCGTATTCGGGCATGAAGTAATCGACCGCAAACATCCGCTGGTTAACGATGTTAACACTCTGTTTGACGTGCCGCATTCCCGGTTTAACGAAATCAGCAAAGCGCAGTTTGAAGCCGCGGGTTTGCATGTGCTGGTTGAAAGCAAGGAAGCCGGCGTGCATATGGCTGTCAGCCGGGATAAATTCCGCATTATATTTTTCCAGGGCCATCCGGAGTACGATATCAACAGCCTGTTGAAAGAATACAAACGTGAAATCAACCGGTATGTTAATGGGGCGCGGAACGATTATCCGCCTTTCCCGGAAAATTATTTCAGCTCAAAAGTGCAAGCCGTTTTTGATGAATACCGGGACAAGTTACTCTCAGCCGCGGCAAACGGAGAAACGGCGCCGGAATTTCCGGAAAAACTGGTCGCGGGATTATTGCATAACACCTGGCATGATACCGCGGAGGCGGTTATCAATAACTGGATCGGCAAGGTCTACCAAATTACCAACAATGACCGCAGGCTTCCCTTTATGGACGGGGTAGATCCGGACAATCCACTGGGTTTGTAAAACGGACGTGGGGCCTGGTCAGGTGCGCGCCCGGGTAAACAGATCCTTTACGAAATCCATCAAGGTTTCTTTTTTGATGTCGCGGAATTCACCGGCATCAAGAAATACTCCGTAGCAGGTGGCGCAACCTTCATACCAGATGTGATGCTGATCCTTGTCCACCATGCGGATCATGGGGGTATCGCAAACAGGGCAACTGATCCGGTCCACTTTATTGTATTGCCTGCCAAGGGCGGCATCACCGGTGTCGATCTGTTCCGAATTTTTCAATTTCTTCAAATCTTCCAGCTCCAGCATGTCAAACCACATGCCGCCACAATTGATACAACGATCGAGCTCAACATCCTGAAAGGTCACTTTTTCCATTGCTTGAGCGCATTTGGGACATTGCATAGCCTGGACTCCTCTTTTGATTGTTGGTTTTTACAACCTCGCCAAGTTCATAATCTACACTAAATATAAGTGAACGCTCTTGGTAATACGAGGTTGTTGCACAATTTTTATATAATGCACGAATACATGGCTCACCTTAATCCAGATCAAGATTTGGATCACTAAAACACGCTATTCTTTTTTTATAATTCGGTTTTTAATATTTTGAAATCACAACAGGTTGGAATCGATTTAATGAGCGAACAACAGGAACCCCAACCCCTCGGCACCCTGGCCCTGCGCAAGGTTGCCATTGACACCTACCGTGAAAATGTCGCCTACATGCACCGGGAGTGCGAAGTCTACCGGGCGGAAGGATTTCAGGCGCTGTCAAAAATCACAGTATCCGCCAACGGCCAGCAGATTTATGCCGTATTGAACGTAGTTGATGATGCCAATATTGTCGCACCCGGGCAACTCGGATTGTCGGAGCAGGCATTTAAACAATTGGATTTCGCCACGAACAGTAAAGTACGTGTTGCTCACGCTGAACCTCCGCCATCGATGGACGCAGTGCGGCGGAAGATCAACGGCGAACGCCTGACACCGGACGATTTCCACGCCATCGCGCGCGATATCGCCAATAATCGTTATTCGCGCATGGAAATGGCGGCGTTTCTGGTCGCGTCCGGTCAGACCGGACTGGACCGGGAGGAAATTCTCAACCTGACCCGCGCCATGACCGAGTCGGGTGAAAAGCTGGAATGGCATGAATCCCTGGTGGTGGACAAACATTGCATTGGCGGCATTCCCGGCAACCGAACAACCATGTTAATTGTCCCCATAGTGGCGGCGCACGGCACCTTGATGCCGAAGACCTCCAGCCGCGCCATTACTTCCCCGGCGGGCACCGCCGACACCATGGAAATCCTGGCAAACGTCAAGGTCAAACCGGCCGTGCTGTACGATATCGTGGCGAAACAACGGGCGTGCATCGCCTGGGGCGGCACCGCCCGGCTGGCGCCGGTCGATGATATTCTGATATCGGTGGAACGGCCGTTGGGTATTGATTCCATGGGGCAAATGGTTGCGTCGATTCTTTCCAAAAAGCTCGCCGCAGGTTCAACCCATCTGCTGATTGATATTCCCGTTGGTCCAACGGCCAAAGTCCGTCACATGCAGGACGCATTGCAGTTGCGCAAACTGTTTGAATATGTGGGCGACCGTTTAAACATCCATCTGGAAGTTATTATCACCGACGGGTCTCAACCCGTGGGACGCGGTATCGGTCCCGTGCTGGAGGCGCGCGACATCATGCAGGTATTAAGAAACGAAGTTGACGCTCCCAATGATCTTAAACAAAAAGCGCTGCGCATTGCCGGCCGTATTCTGGAATTTGACCCGGATGTGCGCGGCGGTTATGGTTATGGTATCGCGCGCGATATTCTCGAATCCGGCCGGGCGCTGGAAAAAATGGAAGCCATTATTGAGGCCCAGGGTAAACAGTCCAAACAGTTTGCGCTCGGCAAGCTGTGCACGGAAATTTGTGCGCCGGAAAAAGGCTTTGTAACGGAAATCGACAATCATCAGATGTCCCGCATCGCGCGCTTGGCCGGTGCGCCCATGGATAAGGGCGCCGGTGTCGACCTGCTCAAGAAGGTTGGCGACCCTGTCGATAAAGGGGAAGCTCTCTACCGGATATACGCGGAATTCAACGCGGATTTCAAGTTCGCCTGTGACATGGCGCAAAAATTTTCCGGCTACCGCATCGGCAGAGAAAAAGACATACTCAAACCTCATCAGGAAATCTGATTCATGTTTCATGAGCCTTTGCTACTCGGTTTTCCCGACTATCAGTTGCAGGCCAAAAACCTTGCCCGTCTTTTAAAAATTGAATATGCGGAAGCCGAGTTGCATTATTTTCCGGACGGTGAAAGCAAAATCCGCCTGCCTATTGATATTCCATCAACGGTCGTCATCTGCCGCAGCCTGGATTCTCCGAATGACAAACTGATTGAACTGTTCTTCACGGTCAAGGAACTGCGGCAAAAGGGTTGCGAGCGCATTATTCTTGTTGCGCCTTACTTGTGCTATATGCGGCAGGACAAGGAGTTTCAGCCCGGCGAAGCCGTGAGTCAACGCTGGGTCGGCAGGTTACTGGCTTCGCTGGTTGATGAAGTCATTACGGTTGATCCGCATCTGCATCGCGTGAAAAAACTGGAAGATATTATCAAAACCAGGCGCGTTGCCGCCTTAAGCGCGGCGTCCCTGATTGGCAACCAGATTGCGCTGCGGGTATCCGATCCCCTGATCATTGGGCCGGATGAAGAAAGCAAACAATGGGTGGAACAAATCGCACAGTTGCATGATTTCAATTATCTCGTCGGTGACAAAACCAGGCTGGGCGACCGGGACGTGAATATTGTATTGCCTCCCTCCGATGTCAAAGATCGCACCGTGGTACTCGTGGATGATATGGCAAGCACCGGCAAAACCCTGATCAATACCGCGCAGCAACTCAAGGAACTGGGCGTGGATAAAATTTATTGCGCCATTACCCATGCGTTGTTTGTTGGCGATTCGTACCATGAACTGCTCGCCACCGGCGTGAAGGAAGTCTGGAGCACCGATAGCGTTAGCCACTCCAGCAATTGTATCTCCCTGGCGTCGTTGCTGGCGGACACCATCCGCCTCTAGGCATGGGATGTGACAATAGGCACATTTGCTCTTGTCATTTATTTTTTTATGTAACTAATTATGCCTCGGACACCAATCCTTGTGCGTTGTCGATATCGCCGTTCAGTGTCCCGATTTGTAATCCGGATTAGTCCAGCAAACCGGCAACACCTCGCCAGACGGAAAGATCAATTCAGATTTGGAAAAATATTCCGGATCCTGTAGTTCTTCCCCGGCGTGGTAACGGCCGGCTACCTGTGGCTTGCATGGATCGGCTACGGCTTTTATGTCCAGTATCTCGACCAGATTTCCTGATCGTTTGTGTTTTAAATACATAAAAGGTTTCCTCCGCGATTAACTTCAAGTTGGTGGTTTATGTACAGTCCTCGATTTGCTGAAAGTTAAGTTTATGCTAGTGCATCTTCAAACCGCTTCCTTAATATATATCAATAATTGCAAGATTCGCGGCAGCGAATTAAATCAACTTGAGAATGTTGTGCGCAAGACCACGGCTAGCAAAGCATAACTGGCACCGATCGCTTAAATTCTTCCGCGTCCTTATTTTTCACAGTAATTTTGGCTCGTCATTAAAAAACGGCAAGAAAAGCTGATAAGGCGTCAGCGAGTACTATATAATAGGGCGC
>JAKEGK010000295.1 GCA_022627515.1 Gammaproteobacteria bacterium | reverse complement strand
CTTCGTCAGCGCCGCCGTCAGCGTCGTCTTCCCATGGTCAACGTGACCGATCGTTCCTACATTCACATGCGGTTTCGTTCGTTCAAATTTTTCTTTGGACATCTAATGATCCTCTTTCAATTTCAGCGACGTTAGTTGATAAATAAAATTCCACAAGCAATCAAACCACTGTATAAAATGCGTTTGCGCAATTTTTTGCAACAAAAACTGTGGAGCCCATAACCGGATTTGAACCGGTGACCTCTTCCTTACCAAGGAAGTGCTCTACCGCCTGAGCTATATGGGCAAACAAGCTTGGGCCTGGTGCGTTTTGCCCAAGACAACTTCAGTATCCGGTCACTCCGATTTGAATACTGACAAGTTGCCTTCCATAATTCTTATCGCTTTGGATAGTTTTGCGATACGGTGCCTTGATACCCAATAGCTGGAGCGGGTGATGGGAATCGAACCCACGTCATCAGCTTGGAAGGCTGAGGTTCTACCATTGAACTACACCCGCCTGTATCCGCCGGTTATCCAACCACTTCACTGACGAATGTCTTTCCGACAATGCGTCCCGCAACACTAAAGTGGTGGAGGGGGGTGGATTCGAACCACCGAAGGCTGAGCCGTCAGATTTACAGTCTGATCCCTTTGGCCGCTCGGGAACCCCTCCCGAAAAGCAAGCGACGTAGTTTGAGGGAAATTAGACATTGTGTCAACAGCTTACGTCACTCAGCATGAAAAATCCCGCTACCGGCATATTACTTAAACCGGAACAAACACATAGTGGATAACCTTGTTTCGCGGGCAGCCGGAGCATTGAGCTAAGTACTTGATTTTTGATTTTTCAAACCGGCTCTGGATAGATTTCCGCGTTATGATATATGACTCCTTTTAATCCGAGACCAGAGTTCCGCAATAAAAACTCAAATAGGAAGTTGCAGAACATTGAACATTAACCGGCAATTCGGGCCAAAAATATTATGAGCCTCATGCGAAATCCTGACAAAGGCAAGATATGTCGATAATTGACCAAAATACGTTCATAACCAGCATCCGCGATGGATTTCAGTATATCTCTTATTACCATCCACCGGATTTTATTCAGGCGTTGAGCGAAGCCTATCAGCGCGAAGCATCACCCGCCGCAAAAGCGGCGATCGCGCAGATTCTTATCAATTCCAGAATGTGCGCGCTGGGACACCGGCCCATTTGTCAGGATACCGGCATCGCGGTGGTATTTCTGGATATCGGCATGGATGTGCAATGGAACGCGAAAATGAGTGTCGAGGACATGGTCAATGAAGGCGTCCGGCAGGCCTATACCGACCGGGACAATCCGCTGCGCGCCTCGGTAATGAGCGATCCGGCGGGCCAGCGGAAAAATACCGGCGATAACACACCTGCGGTGATTCATATGAATGTCGTGCCGGGTGACAAAGTGGATGTCATTCTGGCCGCCAAGGGCGGCGGCTCGGAAAACAAGGCCCGCTTTGCCATACTCAATCCCAGTGATGAAATCGTGGAGTGGGTGGTAAAAACGGTGCCGGGCATGGGCGCTGGCTGGTGTCCGCCGGGAATATTGGGAATAGGCATCGGCGGCACGCCGGAAAAAGCCATGCTGCTCGCGAAACGAGCCATGATGCAGCCCATCGACATTCATCAGTTGCGGCAACGGACTCCGCAGTCCGGCATCGAAAAACTGCGCCTCGAAATTTACGACGCGGTTAACCGCCTGGGCATTGGCGCTCAGGGCCTGGGTGGCTTAACCACGGTACTGGACGTAAAAATACTCGACTACCCGACCCACGCCGCATCCAAACCGGTCGCGATGATCCCCAATTGCGCTGCCACCCGGCATGTCCACTTTACACTCGATGGCAGCGGAGTTGCCGATTTAATCCCGCCTGACCTCGCGCAGTGGCCGAACATCACCGAGCAGTTCGACACATCATCGCGCACAGTCAATCTGGACAACATCAGCAAATCCGAAATCGCCAACTGGAAACCCGGCGAAACACTGTTAATTTCCGGAAAAATCCTCACTGGACGGGATGCCGCGCACAAACGCATTATTGAATTGATTGACAAGGGAGAACCATTGCCAAACGGCGTGGACTTCACCAATCGTTTTATTTATTACGTGGGTCCGGTCGATGCGGTGCGCGATGAAGTCGTTGGCCCGGCGGGTCCAACAACCGCTACCCGCATGGATAAATTCACGGAAAAAATGCTGACACATACCGGCTTGATCGGCATGATCGGCAAGGCCGAACGCGGACCCTCCGCCATTGAATCCATTAAAAAACACGGCGCGGTGTATTTAATCGCGACCGGGGGCGCCGCTTATCTTGTGTCGAAATCCATCCGCAGCGCCAAAGTAATCGCATTCGAGGAAATGGGCATGGAAGCGATTTATGAATTTGAAGTTGAAAACATGCCCGTTACTGTCGCGGTGGATAGCCGGGGCGAGTCAGTGCACAACACCGGCCCCGCGCACTGGCGGCAACAAATCGCAGGCATTCCCGTAATCCAGGCCTGAGCGAAAAAATCCCTGGATAATATTTCCGGCGTTTGTACCCGCCGCGCATCCTTCCAATGTGGAATCAATCTGCGCATATTGTTCTTTTAACCGGTTATTTGCCGTCAGGTTGGAATTTTTCGTGTGCATGCGTACAGTTCGAAAAACCGGGATGCCTCGCGGATCGCCCCGTCAGCACAATGGAAATGCGCAGCGGCTAATTGGCGCCGGCGAGAGGGTGCCCTTTATTTTGAAATTGCCGGATAGTCTGCTCAAAGGATCGCGCCTGCAAAGGCACACCGAAATAAAAACCCTGATAGTTCGCACAACCCTTGCGTTGCAAAAACTCATACTCTTCCCGGGTCTCCACTCCTTCGGCTATGACATCAAGCTTCAGATGTTCCGCCATCGCAATGATGGTTTCCACAATGGCCGCGTCGTTGGGATCGTGTGATACGTCCCGGACAAACGTCTTGTCAATCTTAATTTGATCAAACGGCAGCCGCTTCAGATAGGATAACGATGAAAAGCCGGTGCCGAAATCATCCATCGAAAATGACACGCCAAGCTCTTTTAATTGGTTCATTTTTGCAATGATGTCATGCAAATCATACAACAACATGCTCTCGGTCAGTTCCAGCTTGAGGCAATGGGGAGGGATTTCGTGCATGGCAAGTATGCCGGCCACAACTGCAACAAAGTCATCCTGCTGAATTTGCCGCGCACTCACGTTAACGGATATGTATTCGCTGCCGGAAAACAAGCCGCTACTCAACCAGTCTACATACTGCTTTACGGCGGTTTTCATGACCCACGCTCCCATGGGCTGAATCAGGTTGGTTTCTTCCGCCAGCGCAATAAAATCCCTGGGTTCCACGATACCGCGTTTGGGATGATTCCAGCGCAACAATGCTTCCGCGCCCACCAGTTCACCCTGATTATTGAATTGCGGCTGGTAATAGAGAAGCAGTTCATTATTGCTGATTGCAACGTGCAGTTCCTTTTCAAGCCGGAGCCGCTGATCCGCTTCTTTCTGCATGCTGGACTGGTAAAAGCAAATCGCGTTCCGGCCTTTGCTTTTCGCACGGTACATCGCGGTATCCGCATGCTTTAATACATCGTCCGCGGACTCGCTGGCAAAAGAAAACAGTGTGACACCAATACTGCAACTGAAATTTAAAGTATGACCTTCAAGCTGGTACGGCCGTGAAACCGCCCCATGAATTTTTTTGGCAATGGAATTGGCCGTTGCCGTCGCGGATTTTTCATTCTTGTCAAGATTGGTAAGCAATACCACAAATTCATCCCCGCCGAGACGGGAGACAGTATCCTCAGTACGCACATGATTGGTTAATCGCCTGGCCATTTGTTGCAACAGCGAGTCCCCAACGGCGTGCCCCATGGAATCGTTCAGGGTTTTAAAATGATCCAGATCGAGAAAAAGCAACGCCCCGTAAACCTGACGCCGCCGTGCGGCGGACAATTCCTGGTTTAGGCGGTCCAGCATCATGCGCCGGTTAGGCAAATTCGTTAGCACATCAAAGAAAGCGTGATGTTCAATCAGCGCCTGGGTCTGTTTGCGTTCGGTTATGTCCTGAAAGGTTGCAACATAATGAGTCACCTCACCGGCATGGTTTTTTATCGCGGTGATGGCTTGCCATTCGGGATAGATTTCACCGTTCTTGCGTTTGTTCCAGATTTCACCTTCCCATTTGCCGGTAGTGGTAATGGAATACCAGAACCTTTCATAAAAATCCTTTCCATGGTGGCCGGATTGCAGCATCTTAGGATTATTTCCGAGCGCCTCCTCTGCCGAATAGCCGGTAATCTGGGTAAATGCGGGATTGACGCGCAGGATAGTTCCGTTAACGTTCGTTATCAATATCGCCGTATGCGTCTCAAACGCAGTTGCAGTAAGCTGCAGCTCTTCTTCTTTTTGTTTATTCAGGGTTGCGTCGCGCGCAACACAGGCAAACACTTCACGTCCCAACAGGCGCATGCCGCTGATCAACAACTCCATGGGAAAGCGTGATCCGTCAGCGCGTACGCCTTCCACCTCCCCGGAAAACCTCTCCGGCGCACTGGCATCCGCATGCCGGTAGTTCCGGATATAATGCGCAACACGCCGCTGATCGCCGGCGTTTAATAATTCTGTCAGATTTTTCGTTAACACGGTGGTTTTTGGATATCCAAACAGCTCTTCAGCCATCAGGTTCATGGATTCAATCTTTCCATCAGCACCGCAGACAATAACTCCCTCGGCAATGCCATCCAGTACCGCGTTATAACGGAGCTTGCTTTCCGATAACTCGTCACGCAATTGATGGTTGGCGGTAACATATGCCGTGACACAGCGCAACAACGCCGGGGAAAGATCCTTCCGCCGCAAGATTTCAATACATTGAGCCGCCAGGGTTTTCAACGGCATGGAGGTGATCTCAGTTTGGGAAATAAGCACCACGGGTGCTGTCCGGCTGTTCAGCCGCATCAATTGCTTGTCGCAATCCATTGATACAGTGGCCTGATCGACGATATTTAGAAAAACAATATCAAATTCCGGGCATTCGCGACCGGCCTGTATGAACCCGCCATTGAGATCATTGGCAATGATACCGGAGATGCAGAGTGTTGACTGTTCAAATAACGCAGCCAACTCGGCGTTTGCCTGCTGATCATCACCGATAATTAAAATATACTTTGCCATAACACGCGGTGTTTTTTTGCAACTGATTGCCACATTAGCTTTAGCTGACCGCGATAATGGTTTTGACATGACGCCCATGACGGCGATTCCAAAAACTATTCGCGGCCCGGGGAGACTCGCTTGCGTGAACTAACGGTATCATCGCGCAGCACCTGGAATTTGGTTTTTTTAAAATTGCGCAATAGGTATAACGGTATTGCCGCCAGTGTTTTTCTGTACGGAACACGCCCGCACAACCATGAATTTCGGGAAATCACATTGATCAAATATGGACAACGTCCCAGTGCATTGCTTATGCACAATGGGTGCCCGTAAACCGGAGAATGCGGAAAAAACTAATTTATCCGGACTTCATGCCGTATGGCGGGAAATTTCGTGATGCGCGGCAACTGCGTCTGGCGTGTCAGTCAATGGCATTGAACATCAAATTCTGTTTAGGTGTTATTGAATTTCGGTTCTGCAATAATAAGAATCTGCAGAAGCTGAGATAGCTGCCGCCAGGACTGGGCAGCCTAAGGAGAAGCAGGCTGGATCGCGTCTTTTTGCGCCCGCAAAGCTTCATCACGGGCCTGAACCGCAATGGCCCGCGCTTTCTTGTATTCACCATTTTCCAGTGATAACTCCGCCTCTTTCAGCAAAGTTTCCGCCTTGTCCAGGCTGGATTTAACACCGGTTTGCGCGCCCGCTTCCCTGGCCGCCTGTATGGCCTGACGAGCATCGCTCATCTCCTGAACGGGTGCGGATGCGCAACTGAATAACAGTATTAGCGACCCAAAAACCAACGCGGGTAATGTAAACTTCCAGCTTATCGTTATCATGAAAAACCTGGGTAATTACAGGAATGGCTACTTATTATTTGAATTCAAGCTAGCACTGACACTGTACACTGTCAAGGCAATAAAATTTTCCACACCTGGAGGAAATTCAACGTTAAAATCGCCTGCGAATAAGAGGAATCAATACATGCACGTTACTATTTATCATAACCCACGCTGTACCAAATCACGCCAAACTCTGCAGTTGCTGAAAGACAACAACATTGAACCCGTGATCGTGGAATATTTAAAAGCTCCGCCATCAAAAGCTGAACTCAAACGTATCCTGAAAATGCTTAATATTAAGCCACGTGATTTATTGCGTGAGAAAGAAGCAGAATATAAGGAACTCGGGCTGGATGATAAATCCCTGACAAACGAGCAAATCATCGATGCCATATTGGCCCATCCCAAATTAATGGAGCGCCCCATAGTCGTGACTGGCGACAAAGCAGTTTTGGGCCGTCCACCGGAAAACGTACTGGAAATCATTTGAACGGAGATACTCCAAGTGATTGAAATTTTAGTGCTCTATTACAGCCGGCACGGTTCCATTGCCGAAATGGCCAAACAGATGGCGCGGGGGATTGAATCTGTCAAGGGAGTCCAGGCGCGGATCCGCTCGGTTCCACCGGTGTCCACCGTATGCGAAGCGACGCAAAGCCCGGTTCCCGACAAAGGCGCGCCCTATGTCAGTCATGACGACCTTAAAGAATGCGCCGCCATTGCGCTGGGTAGTCCAGCCCGGTTCGGCAATATGGCGGCGCCTCTCAAGTATTTTCTGGAAACCACCGGTTCGCTCTGGTTGTCTGGAACGCTGGTGGGCAAACCCGCCGCCGTGTTTACCTCGTCATCCTCCATGCACGGCGGGCAGGAGGCAACGCTGTTATCAATGATGATTCCGCTGCTGCATCACGGCGCCATTATTGTCGGCCTGCCCTATACCGATTCCGACTTGCTAAATACCACCAGTGGCGGAACCCCCTATGGCGCCAGCCATGTGGCGGGCGTAGACAATGACCTGCCCCTCACTGATACGGAACAACGCCTGTGCGCCGCGCTGGGCAAACGCCTGGCAAATATAACGCTGGCATTGCACCGCTGAGTCAGCATTGACAATTAAACCCGACAGCGCTTGCGCCAACCCCATCACAAAACCCAAGCTCTTACATCGAAACACACACTGCCATAATTTATCATTTTTATGCCACCTCAATGCCTTCGCCGGGGTGTTTAATCTCAGTCAGCTCCGTGTAAAACTGAAAATTGAGGATAAGCCACATGCACACACAACGCGAGAATACCATTTTTTCCGGCAGCAACCAGCCAGCAGCCGGTTTCTCCCAACTTGCGAAAAGCGCACTGTGGGGATGCTGTCTGACTGTGAAGGAACATGTCATTGCAACACACCAGGAACTCGCAATATTGCGGCGTTGCGCAACTCTGGCATGCGGCGAACCCGACCAGATAATTCACGTCGTTTCCAGGGCTAAATCCAATCACACCAAATTCATCGTCAATACATTAATGCACTTTGGCGTATCCTGCGGCCAGATCATGGTACGCTCCGCGTTGCGCAACGAAACGGCGCCGGAGGGAATCTGGTTGTTCGTGGCGAACCGCCGCCCGGTTAATTCGGCGGAAAACTAAATCACGCTGTGGCAATTCAGATATACCGGCGCAGAAATGGAATCGTCAACCGCCTCTGTTCACTCAGCGACGCGTGGTCGAGCTTGTCCAGCAATGCAAACAAATCCCGCAGATTACGGCTGTAACGGCTCAGTAAAAACCGGCCGGCGTCGTTGTTCAGTTCCAGGCCGCGTAAAACCGCGCGCTTTTGCAGCGCCGCAAGTTTTTGATCATCGTTCAGCGGCTTGAGCTGCAATACCAGACCCCATCCCAGCCGTGACTTAAGGTCATGCAACTTAAGCGTCAATTGCGCAGGAGGCGTGGCGCCGGTGATGATGAGCGCCGTTTTGTGGTCATGAGCGCGGTTATATAAATGAAACAGGGCTTCTTCCCATTCGTGATCAGCCTCGATCGCGTCGATATCATCAATGCATACCAGTGATAATCGTTCCAGCCCTTCCAGCATTGATGACGAATATTGATCCTTGTTCCGCAGCGCAAGCAACGCCGCGGGTTTTTGCTGGACTAAAACGG
>JAKEGK010000294.1 GCA_022627515.1 Gammaproteobacteria bacterium | reverse complement strand
TGCGAATGAACCGATGCGGTCGGATGTGTATGAACAGCGGGTTGTTGTTGCCATAAACGAATCGAGTCGCGCAAGTACGGGTTAGTTTGGCCGATTACACTTATGCGGACCCTATCTGAATCTTCGTATGATTGATGTATCAGCATATCAATCATTTTCTGCTCGAATATAGCAGAACGACTTAATAACTTGTCAATGGACTTTCCCCTCTTATTATTAAGTTAGTATTTAGTTAAACAAAAGAAATATAAAAGCGTCTGAGCCGGAGCCGCCGGGATGCGCGATATAATAGTGCGGATTGGTTCACAGTAATTATGCAGACCGTTTCACGCAATCAGCGGCATACATACGATATGCATGGGGCATCAATAAGCCGCTTGCCGTCAACATTCCGCAGAAAATCGAATTACGGCCACACTACAAATCGCTTAAATTGCCGTGCCATACAACCGCGTCACTTTAGCATCCCTGTTCAGCGCATTTAGTGTTTGTTGACACTGGGCGATTGCGGTTTATATCCGGCAATTTGCGGTAGTGGAAGCGGCTTGATTATCGATGGAGCAGTTATTTTTCTATAACGCTCTGGAACAACATCCGGCCATGCGGTCATTTGTACTCAATCTTAAATCGAACTAAATGCTGTACTGGCTGATATGATCAACGCACCGGATCAGTAACGGTGGACTCGCTATTGCTAATTTGTTCGAGGTATGGACGGTAAAATAATCACAGACCTGCCATGCACACAGAAACCGCGCCGGGTAGTGGCGATTTTCATGCTCGCGGGTGTCCAGTTCGCCAGGAATAATTGTCCGCCGGATTTAATGACGCGGGCAAGTGCAGCGGTCATCCGGTCCTGCCGGGGCGCAAACATGACGCCGATCATGGAAATCGCGATATCAAAAGGCGGGAAGTGATTCCCGCCTTTTTTGGAACCAGTAGGCGGGCCGTTCTGACAATTTGATAGTGTGTGATAATACCGTTAATCGTCCTTGCGGATTTTACACCGGCCATTATTGCTTCTGTTTTTGCAGCTGTTCAATACTTTTGGTCCGTGCATAGCGCTGATAGATCCAGCCTTTTTCATGGACGCTCTCGAGGACGAAATTCATCGAGTTCAACATGCGAAGCCGCAGCACGGTCGCATCGGTTTTCAGGGCCTCCCTTCCGTTATTGTCATAAAATACCAGCGCCGGTGTGCGCGCGAAGTCGAGTTCCTTGAAAAAGTTTGCCGGTACCATTTGCCGGCCATCGGGTGCGATAACAGTGGTGCGGGTATCTCGCGCGTCAAAACGCACCACATCAAATTGCTTGAGTATGTCCCGCACTTCACTCAAGGCGAGCACATCGCGGTGAAAATCGCCGCAGGCCTGGCAGTCAGCTTCTTCAAAAATCACAAGCAATGGCCTGTCGGCCGACACACGGCTCCGGTCAAGCATATAGGGAGGTTTGCCAAACAACGGGTCATCCTTTAGTTGGGGCTTGGCGCTCGCGCTCATCTGCTTGTTCGCGAGTTGCGCGGTATAATCTCGAAGAGACTTTTTCTGATAATGTCCGCCGGTCAGATAATCGAGCATTACGCGAAAGCGCTCAGGCGACTGGTACCCAATGGCGCGCAGAATTCTCCTGCCATTATTGTCGTAGAACAGTAGCGTGGGAGAGTATCCGGCTTTCTCATTTTCGGCGAATTGTTTGATGGGCATCGCAACACCCGCCGGGTCCGTCATCTCGGCATCGTCAAAGATCTCCAGCCCGATTGCGGCAAAGTTTTTCTGAACCAATGCGGCAATTTCGGCGTCGCCGAGACTTTTACGGATAAAGGCATCGCAATATGAGCAGCCTTGAGTGGTAAACAATATCATCAAGCCGTGCTTTTTGGAGGCGCGGGCGTTATCCAGTTCCTCTTTCAGATCATTAAACGGGTTGTTGGTAAACCATTGCGGATAACCGATATGCGCGATCCTGCTGTCATCGAAATTCTCCGCCAGCGAGGCGCCCGGATTGATTGGCATTAATGACAAAACAAGCAGAACCCGGTTAGTTAAACATGCGGCAATAATATTACGCATTGGATTCTCCCTTTCATAAAAGTTGCAAAAGCCGGCGCCCTATGTCGACAAGTATAGTCTACGGGGCAGGTTGCGGGCATATTCTGCAAAATCAGGCCGGAAAACAATAGTAATCTCTGTTATGCGCATAATCGCCTTTGATAAAAATGGCGGCACATTGTGATTGATGTAATTGCCAAACTGCCAGGCTTGATGACGCTGGATTACGATTATACTGGGGAACGCGTACAGTGATGTGCGCGGTAACAGTGCGTGGATGCGCGAAGAAAAAACATAGAAATGCGTGCGGTAGAAAGTGCCTGGAACAGGTTGTAGGGAAAGACGCAGGAGCAGTTACTGAAGATACCGAAGCCGGTGTCCAGGTGTTTTGTAATCCTGTTTGGTTGCCAGATGAGCACCCTGCTGACTAAAATGCCACGGTTTTTGCCTTCATGAATGTTTCACTTTTTTATAAATCTGCCTCGTTATAGAATGCTACATACAATCTAACGCGTCCGGTGCGTTTAGACTGATTCTTTTGTTTCCAATACGCGCCGCGCTACGGTGAGTCAGGTTCATAATTAATCAGTGCCGTTAAGGGGGCTTCACATGCTTAATCTTATAACTGTATCAAAGTGTGTTCGTGTAGTGGCAATAACTATCACGTTGCTGGTGACCGGCGCGGTGTGGGCGCATGGTGACAAACAGAATAACCAGGGAGAAGGCCGCGGCGAAGTGGAGCAGCCCTGTCCGGTAGACTACTATAATAACCTGCCAATGGATGAAGAGTTTGGCGCCGGCGCGCAGGCGATTACTGAATGCCTTGAAGTTCGTGAGAAAGCCAAAGTGGTTGTGGATGTGGGGATTCTTCATCCCAGCAATCCGTTTGGCAGCGTGCAGACACAAAACGCCACATTCCTGTCGAACATTGAACATATGGTGCAAAACTATGAAGTGGTGCATGGTATGAAAATCGGCAAGGACGTGGATATCGTGGTGATATTTAGCGGCTCGGGCGCGGCGTTAGCTACCACTGAACATAAATTCTTTGGCGGTAACGGCAATACCACGCCCGTCGCGAATCCGTTCCGGCATTTGGTGGAATACGGCCTGGAGAAAGGGTTCCGTTTTTACGTTTGTCAAACGGCGTCGCGCTCGATCGGAATCGATATGAGCAACAAACTGCCGGGTGTGAATTTCGTGCCCGGTGGAAAAATTGCCGTCGCTGATTTTCAATTACGTGGTTATGCGCTGATTGTTCCCTGATAATCCACGATTCATTAACTCTGGTCTATAAACGGTATATATATATTGCCCGGCGAGTGGCGGAGCCGGGCTGCGGTGTTATTTTCCCTGGATTTTTATTCACGATTGTTGCGCAAGCTGATATGAATTCGCCATGAAGCAAAGGCGGGGATATCAACGTTGCTGTGAATATTAGTGATATATACACGCCTTCACTGCATGGTTGATCAGCGTCAAATAGTTCTACTTTGTTACATTAAATAGCCGAGTGCACAGCATAGGAAGAAGAGGCGTCTGGCAAGACCGTTGGCGGCATCCATGCCGCCCAACGGTCCGCCAACGCCAAGCCCAAGACGGCTTCTTCAACGTGTCTGGAAAACTTACCCAACGTGAGGTTTACCACCATTGGAGGCATATGTTTTTTGCGTGGCCATTTTCGGCATTTTGTGTTCAAAACGGTCTTTTTTAATGCAACTGTAAGGTAGATTAATGTAAGAACGCAGAAACAGTATTGAACAATTTTGTCTGGCCGGCGTTTTCATATTTCCCGGAAACAGAAATAGACGGTGTTTGTGTACTCCGGATTTTTCTGACAAACATCAAAACCAGAATCGTATTTCCGCCACCGCGTTCGTTTCGCTGGTGTTCTCGCCCGCCGCTTTCAGATAATCTTCCGTGCCGCCAAATGCCTTTGACCACACTATGCCGGTTCCGGGTGTAAATTATTCAGTTATGCGGGCGGTCTTTCAGCTATATTCATGTTATGCAATCTATTCCAGGGCCATTGAAATGGGAAAACCGGGGTTAGCTGCAAGACTCACGATATTTGGCGTTACTATTCTTGTCTTGATCGCCGTCTATATCATTCTTGTACGGCAAGGCGCTATTGCGTTTGTGGAAGACACCGCCGCGCTGAAAGAATGGATCAAGGAGTTTGGTATGGCCGGCCCCCTGATACTCATCAGTTTAATGGCGGTGGCCATCGTGCTGAGTCCGATTCCCAGCGCGCCTATCGCGCTGGCTGCCGGGGCGGCGTATGGGCATACGGAAGGAACGATCTATGTTGTTATAGGTTCGGGGGCGGGGGCAGTGATTGCTTTTTTTATTGCGCGATTACTGGGTGTGGATGTGGTGCGGCAGTGGATTGGCGACGGGATTACAAAGCGCCTGCTGGATTCACAAACTGCGCTGATGGGAATCGTGTTCGTTTCACGATTATTGCCTTTTGTTTCATTTGATCTGGTAAGCTATGCGGCCGGAATCACCGCGTTGAGTTTCTGGCGTTTCGCGGTTGCTACGCTGGCGGGAATCGTTCCGGCCAGTTTCTTGCTCGCGCACTTTGGAAGCGAACTGGTGTCCGGTGAAAGTCAACGCGTCGCCATTACTTTATTATTGCTTGGAGGCATTTCACTGATACTGTTCATCGTCAAACGGGTTTCGGGCGCCAGGCGGGATTAGAAACAAGCTGCCCGCAATTAATGATTAACAGCGCGGCGGCGGGTCACAGTTGCGCGTGTTTAAGGCGCAGCGCGTTGGTGATGACCGACACCGAACTGAAGCTCATGGCCGCCGCGGCTATCATGGGCGACAGCAGCAGGCCAAAGAAGGGGTAGAGCACGCCCGCCGCCACCGGCACGCCCAGTGAGTTATAGATAAACGCGAAGAACAGATTCTGGCGAATGTTGCGCATGGTGGCCCGGGACAAGCGCCGGGCGCGCACGATGCCGCGCAGATCGCCTTTCACCAAAGTAACGCCGGCGCTTTCCATGGCAACATCGGTCCCGGTGCCCATGGCGATACCGACCTGCGCCTGCGCCAAGGCGGGCGCGTCATTGATGCCGTCACCCGCCATTGCCACAACACGTCCTTCCGCTTGCAGTTGTTTGACGATGGCGGCTTTCTGGTCCGGCAGCACTTCCGCGTGAACCCGGCCGATGCGCAGTTTCGAGGCGACTGATTCGGCGGTTTTGCGGTTGTCGCCGGTGAGCATGACAATTTCAATACCATCGTCGTATAAAAATTGAATCGCTTCCGATGTGGTGGGTTTGACAGGGTCCGCCACGCCAATCAAACCGGCAAGTTTCCGGTCAACACTCAGAAACATCACCGTTTGCCCTTCGGCGCGAAGGGTGTCCGCCTGCGCAGATAAGTCTCCCGCTGCAATTCCCAATTCCTGAAGCAGTGCGATGTTGCCGAGCGCGATCACGCGGCCTTCCACGGCGCCGGTTACGCCTTTGCCGGTGACGGACTGAAAGTTTTCTATGGTTGCGGATTTGATATTGCGTTGTTCCGCCCCCCGCACGATAGCGGCGGCTAACGGATGTTCGCTGTTGCGCTCGACGCTGGCGGCGAGGCGCACGACTTCCGATTCATTGAAACCATTCACCGCGGCCACGCTGACAAGCTCCGGGCGGCCCTGGGTAAGCGTGCCGGTTTTATCAACCACCAGCGAGTCGACCTTGCGCATGATTTCCAGCGCTTCCGCGTTTTTAAACAGTACGCCCAGGGTGGCGCCCCGGCCGGCGCCGACCATGATCGATACCGGAGTGGCAAGGCCCAGCGCGCACGGGCAAGCGATGATTAATACCGCCACCGCGTTAATCACTGCATGGGCGAGACGGGGTTCGGGGCCCCAGTATCCCCAGACAAAAAAAGTAATAACCGCAATGATGACGACCGCCGGAACAAAGTAACCAGACACCACATCGGCCAGTTTCTGGATAGGAGCGCGGGAGCGTTGCGCTTCGGCGACCATGCGCACGATTTGCGCCAACAGGGTTTCGCTACCGACTTTCTCCGCGATCATCAGCAAACTGCCGGTGCCGTTCACCGTGGCGCCGATGATTCTGGCGCCGGCGGTTTTTTCCACGGGCAGCGGTTCGCCGGTCACCATCGATTCATCCACGTGACTATGGCCATCCACGACGGCGCCGTCGACTGGAACTTTTTCACCGGGGCGAATGCGCAACCGGTCTCCCAGCTTAACCTGCGTCAATGGAATATCAATTTCGCTGCCATCATCGCGGACGATACGCGCGGTTTTGGGCGCCAATCCCAGCAAAAGTTTGATAGCGGCATTGGTCTGGCTGCGGGCGCGTAATTCCAGCACCTGTCCCAACAGCACCAGGGTGGTGATCACCGCCGCCGCTTCGAAATAAACGGGCACCACACCCATGTGGTTGAACACGGATAGGGGAAAGATACCCGGCGCCAAGGCCGCCACCAGGCTGTAACTCCACGCCACGCCAATACCCAAAGCAATGAGCGTGAACATGTTCAGATTGCCTGTGAGAATCGAGCGCCAGCCGCGCGCGAAAAACGGCCATCCGCCCCATAACACCACGGGCGTCGCCAGCAGTAATTCGAACCATTGGCGGGAACGCGCGTTGGCGACAGCAGTGAGGGAATCGGGCAGGAATTCCGCGCTCATAGCGCTAAAAAACACGGGAAGCGTAAGCGCCGCACTGATCCAGAAACGGAGCCGCATATCCCGCAGTTCGGCGTCCTCTTCCACCATAGCCGTTACCGTGCGCGGTTCCAGCGCCATGCCGCACTTGGGGCAAGTGCCCGGATGGTCCTGAACAATTTCGGGATGCATGGGGCAGGTATACTCCACGTTTGAAACAGGCGTGGCGGCGATGAAAGGTTCCAGCGTCATGCCGCACTTGGGACAACTGCCAGGATGATCCTGAACAATTTCCGGGTGCATGGGGCAGGTGTATTGCGTTGTTTCGCCGATGGCTTCGGCCGCTGCTTCTTGCTTGAGAAATTGCTTTGGTTGATCACGGAATTTATGCAGGCAGTGCTCGCTGCAAAACCGGTAGGTGACGCCCTCGAACACATGTTGCAAGGGAGCGTTTTCAGGTACTTCCATGCCACATACAGGATCGCGCGCCATATCTTCCTCTTGGATTGTTGAAGCGTCCCGGAACTTGTAGTTGCGCGTTCCGGCCACAACCTGTTTTTTCTAACGGTCCAGCACTACCATTTGATGCGCGGTGCCGCTGCCGATATCAATTTCTCCGGTGATGTTCAAGCTTTGCGGGTCTACCACCCAGATTTTCGGCAGTTTGCGGCTGGATATATACAGCCGGTTAATACCGCCCACATACTCAATATGGTAGGGTGCCGGTTGGAGTTCAATGTTGTGTTGACTACCATTGTTCAGGCCGATACCCACAAGCTTGCCTTCGTCCTGACTGGATGCGAATAAACGTTTTCCATCGCCGGAAACCGCGACGCCATGGGGTTGCTTTCCAATCGCAAAGCGTTTGGTCACGGCGCCGCTTTTTATATCCACCATCGCAACGTGCCCATCACCGACGATGGCAACAAATAGAGATCCGCCATTTGGAGATAACGCCAGGTGTTCCGGCTCTTTCTCAACCGGGAACGCGCGCTTGACTGTCCAGCCATTGGTTTCGATTTCGCTCACAGTGCCTGAATGAGCATTGGAGACGTAGAGATACCTGCCGTCGCGGCTGAATATGCCGTAATTTGCGGACTTTCCCGTAGGCAATTCCTTGATGACCATCATCCTTTCCAATTCGATCACTGAAATACCACCGGCATCGGGATGCACTGCAACCGCATACTTGCCGTCGGGTGATACCGCGGTATGGTGCGTGAGGCCACGCACGGCGATGCGGCGCATGACGTGCCCGTGTCCTGGATGGACAATCGAGACATAACTTGACAGGCTCACCGGCTTGTTTTGGGTGTCAGGCGCGTGATGCGCGGCGTGTTCGGCGTCGCTGACCGCTTCCGGCTTGATGGCGGAGGATTGCGCCTTGGGATCGGCGGGCTTCATGCTGCCGGCGACAAGATATTCACTGTTTTGACTGCCCGCGAGGCCATGCGCGTTTTCGAGTTCCGGAATACGGCCGGTGACTTTCCCGGTCGTAAGATCAATTACCGCGACTTCATCCCCGGTCGAGACATACATTACCGGCGCTGCGGAAGCATCGAAAAAAATTAGCAACGCAAACGCTGAATAGGCGGCGAATAGTTTTTGCATCGTGCGTTCCCTCCATGGTATAGCGCGTTAATTTTGCGTTACGAACTGATATCAGGTATCTGGTTGCGTTTTTATTTCCGGCTGTTTAACAGATATTTTACCAGGGCGGCGACAACCAGAATGACAATTATCCAGAAAAGAACTCCAAATCCCCAATGTCCCCAACCGAATCCCCAATGCCAGCTATCATTCATATCGTGCATCATGGCAGTTAATCCTTAAACCGATAGATATAATTATAGTTATTTTCATAGAGACTTTTTGATTATTTTACTTGCAGCGAGCGGATATTTCATTGCGTTATCATGAGTAGTCTAATCGTTTATCATCCGGCAATGATCACTCCATAAATTATGGGTGAAATTTATGGTTATTGTGATCTGACGCTAAAACCAGAACCGGATGCCGGCCACCGCGTTCGTTTCGCTGGTGTTCTCGCCCGCTGCTTTCAGATAATCTTCCGTGCCGCCAAATGCCTTTGACCACACGACGCCAATATACGGCGCGAATTCCCGTTTGATTTCGTACCGCAGGCGTAAACCAGCTTCAATGCCGGACAGTCCGGAACCGATAGCGCGTTCAGCATCGGCTTTGCTGTAAAAATCGGCTTCAATGACCGGCTGCAGAATCAGTTTCTGGGTGAACAACAATTCATATTCCACGTCCACACGCAGCGCGGCGCGGGAGTCATCGTCCACATACGCTGTTACGTCAATCTCAAACCAGTAGGGCGCAAGCCCCTGTATACCTGCGGCCAGCCAGGCTTTATCTTTTGCTTCACCAGTGTCATAGCGCACGCCCAGCTGCGTATTCCAGAATGCGGTGAACGCGTGGCCCCAATGCAGTTCCGTGCGCGCGTCGTGTAATTCATGCCGTGTGCCTTCGCCTTCGGATTTTATTACGATGCGGTTGATGTCGCGGCCCCACCAGCCGTAAAGATCATAGGCGCCGATTTGATCATCGTCTTCAGTGTTAACGATCTCGAATTTGTCAAAGAGCAAATAACCGAAGGCATGTTCATCGGCCAACATAGGGCGCGGTATCGGGCCAAAATCATAGCCATCGGAATAAGCGTGAGGATCGCGCAGCGCGGGCAGTGAAGTCCCGTCAGGCGTTTCATGCTGCATCGCGCCGTGATCTGCCGCGGCGGGCGGTGTCTCTGCGGGCGTCATGTGCTGACTGTGGTCCATTTCAGCAGGCGGTGCCGCGGCAGGCGCCATGTGTTGACTGTGATCCATCTCCGCCGGTTGTGTTTCCGGGCTTTGCATATGCTGGCTATGGTCCATCCCGGCTGGCGGCGTCTCCACGGGCGTTATGTGTTGGCTATGATCCGTTTCAGCGGGTTGTGCTTCTGCTGATTGTGTGTCCGCTGATGGTGTCTCCGCTGATTGTGTTTCTGTAGACGCCATGTGCTGGCTGTGATCCTCCTGTTGCATGTCCTGCGCCGGTTCGCTTTGCGCGAAAACAGGCGACGCCAATGCAAATGCAAATAAGGATGCAGTCAGCGGTTTTTGAGTCATTCGTATTATACTGTTCATACAATCTGTACTACGGCTACGCCACGACAACTTCTCGGAACATGCCCGCGTCCATGTGATATAACAGGTGACAATGCCAGGCCCAGCGCCCCGGCGCATCGGCGGTAACGAGGTAAGTAATTTTTTGCGCCGGATGAAAGTTGATAGTGTGCTTGCGCACCTGGAATTTCCCGTCGGGCGTTTCCACTTCACTCCACATGCCGTGCAGATGAAACGGGTGTGACATCATGGTGTCGTTTACCATGATAATGCGCACGCGTTCACCCAGCCGGAAATGCACCGGTGTTGATTCGCTGAACGGCACGCCATCCACGGACCACATATAACGTTCCATATTGCCGGTAAGGTGCAGTTCGATTTCACGGTCCGGGGCGCGGGTATCCAGCGGGCCGCCAGCGGTATGCAAGTCCGCGAGTGTCAACACGCGGCGTCCGTTGTTACGTAAATTAATTCCGGGATCATCCAAATTGGTGCGCGGATTATCGACGCGCATGTCAACGCCTGGGCCAAACTCGGTTGCGGCGTGGCGCACGGTGGGCGCCATGGTCATGCCGCCGTGCATGGCATGTTCGCCGTGTTCCATTTCGCCCATCATGTCACGCATGGTTAACCATTCCGGTTTGTCCAGTGCCGGCACCGGCGCGCGCATGCCGGCGCGCGGCGCTAACATGCCACTTGCGAAGCCGCCGCGGTCCATGGATTGCGCGAAAATCGCATAGGCTTCATCGCGTTCGGGTTGCACGATGACGTCATACGTTTCGCCGGGGCCAAACCGGAATTCGTCCACGCTGACCGGCTCCACATCCTGGCCATCGGTTTGCACTACGCTTAGTTTGAGGCCCGGAATGCGCACATCAAAATAAGTTTGCGCGCCGGCATTAACAAAGCGCAAGCGCACCCGCTCCCCCGGATTGAACAATCCCGTCCAGTTCGCACTG
>JAKEGK010000293.1 GCA_022627515.1 Gammaproteobacteria bacterium | reverse complement strand
GGAGCGCGCAAGCGAGTACAACCGAGGAACCGGATGCGGAAAAACTGCACGTCCGGGTCTGCACGGGGGGTGCCGGGCAACTGGCATCCCTACCGTAGAGGTGGAACTTTTACAGGTTTTCAGGCATTACAGAGTTCGCCGTCCGCCTGGCTTGCAATGTCATACTCACTATCGCTGTATTGCAAAGATTTGCCGGTGTCATTTTAAAGTCAGAATCAGCGGAAAAGCATCGCGGTTTTTCAACGTTCTTCAACCGGCTTTTTGAGCCAGTTATTAAACCACGCCGGACATTATGTTTGCCGCGGGAACGCTGCATTTAAACAGTAATGGTCTCCAACATAATGTATGTATTGCGTTGCGGGATGGTTTTTGCACGAGTATTTCCCGCTGTCAATTCAAGGGATTGGCCGTTATAATTACATGCTGTTTCATTTTACCCAAATTTCCAACCAACAAATACTAGATCAATGACTATTGAGCTGGAATCGTCCGCTGAAAAAGTTATCGGCGCTGTACGGGATTTTTTGCGTCTGGAATCCGCCAGTGGTATTTTACTGGTGGCCGCGGCGATACTTGCCATGATTCTGGAAAACTCCCCCATGGTTTCGATTTATGAAACCTTGCTGGATACACCGGTGGAAATCCGTGTCGGAGAATTTCAGATCGCCAAGCCATTATTGTTATGGATCAATGATGGACTAATGGCAGTCTTCTTTTTCCTGATCGGCCTGGAAGTAAAACGGGAATCCTTAAGGGGTGAACTTTTTGACCCGTCGAAAGTTGCCTTGCCGATTATCGGCGCTATTGGCGGCATGGCGGCGCCCGCGGCTATTTACTCCTGGATCAACTGGGGTGACGCTATTGCAATGGAAGGCTGGGCGATTCCTTCGGCCACCGATATAGCATTTGCCCTGGGAATACTCTCACTGCTGGGAGACCGTGTGCCCAACAGTCTTAAGGTATTTTTGTTAACTCTGGCGATTGTTGATGACCTGGGCGCAATAGTTATTATTGCAATATTTTATACGACCAATTTGTCATTTCTTTCCCTCAGTGTGGCCAGCGTCTGCATTGTGATTCTGTTTTTACTTAATCGCCGCGGGGTATTGTCCATTGCGCCGTACATAATTGTCGGTCTTATACTCTGGGCATCGGTTCTGAAGTCCGGGGTGCATGCCACCCTGGCGGGCGTCATACTTGGCTTGTTTATACCACTGCAAAAATCCAGCGAGTACAACACCTCACCCCTGGAAAAACTGGAACATGATCTCCACCCCTCGGTTGCGTTTTTTATCCTGCCGCTGTTTGCATTTGCCAATACCGGTGTTTCACTGGAAGGTGTGTCTCTGGATTCCTTACTGGCTCCGGTGCCGTTGGGTATTGCGGCGGGTTTGTTTTTTGGCAATCAGCTGGGTGTGTTTGGATTGTCGTGGATTGCGGTAAAAATTGGCATCGCCAGGTTGCCGTCGGATGTAAAATGGATTCAATTGTATGGTGTGGCCATACTTTGCGGTATTGGATTTACCATGAGTCTGTTTATCAGCTCACTGGCCTTCGAACAAACCGCCGACCAGTATATGGTTGCCGATCGCCTGGGCATATTGCTGGGTTCGTTATTGTCCGCCAGTTTGGGTTATACCGTATTGCGCCTGGTTTTACCTGGAAGCAAAACCAGCGGCGGTTAAGTGGCCGGGCACTAGAAACGCGCGCCGCTTCCCAGGCGTATTTTTGCTTGCATATGACCTTGCTCCGCTGCGGCGCTATACCATTGTCGGGCTTTGGTGGCGGGTTTTGGTACACCCAGACCCTGGCTATAGAGTTCGCCAAGCTCATATTGCGCTTCCACATGTCCCTCTTTAGCGGCTTCACGGAACCAATGCGCTGATTTGGTATAGTGTTGGGCTACGCCGATACCCTGTTGATACAACACCGCCAGCTTGTATTTTGCCGGAAGATGACCTTTACTGGCGGCTTTGCTGATCCAGGCAAAGGCTTTCTGCTTGTTATTGGCAATTTCCGCATGAGTCAGATATTGCTCGCCGAGTTCATATTGCGCATCACGAAAGCCGTTGAGGCTGGCTTTCTCCAGCCAGAAAAACACCCGCGTTTTATCGGGCTGGCTGAGTTTCCGGTTGATATAGATTTCTATCAATAAATCCAGTGCTTCATCATGGTTGTTCTGGAATGCCACATCAAGCCAGCGTGCTGCCGCATCATATTGTTGTTTCTTGTTATAGATTGTGCCCAAAAAGTATTGCGCGTCCGGGTGGCCATTTTCCGCAGCTTTAACCAGCCAGGTTTGCGCTTCCCCGTTATCATTTGATTCCGGATTGTAATACATCATGCCGGTCTGGTATTGCGCGTTTACATGGTTCTGCTTGGCCGCAGCCTGTAACCAGTATAATGCCTTGTCGCGGTCGCTGGACAAACCCTCGTTGCCATTCAGGTACATCAATCCCACTTTGAACTGGGCTTCAATATCACCTTCCTGCGCCGCGGCAAGAAACAACTCACTGGTTGAGTTATTCTGTTTTGATATTTTCCGGGATTGATTCCCGGTCGCCGCATTGATGGCGCCAATCAGCACCTTGGCGTCTTCGACTCCGTTATTGGCCGCTTTCTTGAGCCAGAAGCCTGCCTGATCAAGATCACGTTTGACCAGCTCACCGTTGTAGTAAAGTGATCCCAGCATGTATTGCGCATCCTTGTGGTTACTAGCCGCGGCTTGTCCTAACCAGTCAAGGCCCTTGGCCGGGTCTTTTTTGAAACCTGATATACCGTTTAAATAGGCTTTCGCCAGATTGAATTGGGCATCCCTATTGCCGCCGGCCGCGGCTTCCGCGAGCAATTCAGGGGCGGATTTTTCGGCAATTGTGGCAGCGGGGGTTGCGGGGGATTGTTCATCCTGTTGAATCTGCGCCAGCAATTGAGTGGCTTTGCTGATCTCCTGTTCTTCCGCGAGTTTTAAATAATGCCTGGCGCTTTCGGTATTTTTGCTGGTGCCAATTCCATAGTAATACATTCTGCCGGCCTGATAGAGCGCGTCAACATGGAAATCGTCCGCGGCTTTCCTGATCCAGTCAAACGCCTTTGATTCGTCTTTCTTGATAGCGCCCTTGGCGCCTTCCAGATAGATCATGCCCAGCATATACTGCGCGTCTTTATAGCCTTTATTGGCGGGATTAATTAGCCAGCGCGCCGCCTGGCTATAATCAATGTCGGCGCCCAAACCTTCGAAATAGCAGCGGCCTAATTGCAGCTCGGATTTTACATGGCCCAACTTTGCAGCTTCGGTATACCACTTGATGGCTTCCTGATAATCCTGGTTGGTTCCGCCGCCAACGGCATATTTCTGGCCGAGGAGGTAAAACGATGTGGCATCCCGGAATTTTATGGCGATGTCTTTCAGGTCATCACTGGCCGGGGAATTACCAGATGCAAAGAGAGTGATCAATGCCACCAGCAGCGCTTGAACACGCTGGGGATACCGCGCCTGAGAGATTGTCTGCTCCATTGTTACTGTCACTAGTTATAGTTGCCCGGACTGATTTCACATCTGCAATAAAACCAGGATTGGCGGTTCCTCGCCAATCCCGGAATAATACCAATACCTAACGAAAATACCAACCTGCGTCAGTCGATCTGCAGTACAACCTTAACGTTAGGGGCGTTCTTCAGCATGCTCAATGGTATATATCCGATCGCGTCCGGATTTTTTGCAACCAGTTGCGCAACAAGACGGGCGCCTTTTATTTTGGTTGGATTTTTGATGGTATTAGTGATCTTGCGGTTCGATTCGTCCGCCGCCACGCGCTGGGCTGATTCGCCAAATATTTTCTGGCTGAATGCTTCCCTGGATTCGGAGTCTACCGGCAGGTTATACACGGTAATATTCTTGCCGTTTTCCCACTGAATAACGATATCGCCATAGATGTTTTTGATATCCTGCTGGGATAGTGACTGCTGGTTGTCTTTATTAACGATTACCACCACCCTTTCACCGGCCGCCGCGGATTGCATTGTAGACAAACCAAGCGACATTAGAATCATTAAAGCAGTTATATAGTGTCTCATGTGCTTAGCTCTCCTAGTTGCCCAGATAAATAACAACGCTGCCAATCGTGTGATCGTAATCTTCCGCAGCGGGATCTTCCAGTTCGACCTGATGGTGTTCCAGTTTCAGAACAATTGCTTCAGTAACGTGATAGTTAACGAACACGCTGTTGTAGATTGACTCACTCTGGGTGTTTTCCTGGGCGTCATAAAAATCGTACCGGCCGCCCAGCGTCCATTTTCCGATGTCATACAGCAATTGCGCATAGTAACCACTTTGGTCAAAAGAAGAGCCGCTGACCGGAGTATTGGTTGCGGTGGCGTATTCACCCTGCAGGGTGAAATCCCATATCTTCAGTTTCAGGTGGGCGCCGATCGCTTCCTTTTCCTGGTCATCGTTTTGGGTGTCGTTATATATCGAGGCGCCGATTTCCAGGTATTTCAGCGCCGGGAACAGGAGGGATAATTTGGCGCCGGTGGCTTTCTCGCTATTACCGTCTTCACTGCCTGGGTTTCCCTCGCCGTTGCCAAGGTAAATGTCGTAATTGACGAACATACCACCTAGCGGCAGGGTGCCGAATACCGTTACGCCGTCAACCACCTGGGGGAATATTTCGCGAATGTGCTGGGGGCGCAGCTGTGTGGGAACAAATGGCGGATAGTGGTCAATGGACCAGATGCCGGCCGGCGTGAAGAAACGGCCGCCCCTGAACTGGGCTCTCGGGTCCCAGGCATATGTGAAGTTCATCGCTTCGAGAAAGATTTTTCCATAACAACCTTCACACTCTGAATCAACGTTTGAACCATTGTAGTTGTATTCAATAAACGGCCCGTCTTCGTATTCAATTTCGGAGAAGAATCTCCACTGGTCGGTAATGCGTTTTTCGAAAAACAGCGACATATGGTGCAGCCGGAATCCGGGTTCAGCGCCTGGCGCCGAAGAGTCGTGATACTCAAGGTCGGTGTAGCCGGAGATATTCATCCGGTTGGCATTACTGATGTTGGTTTCTTCCAGTTGGTCCTGGAGGATGACAACTTCATCTTTCAGATTGTTGAGCTGTTACTGTAACTGTTCATTATCGGCTGCCCGGCTGTGAGCGGGGAGGTACGATAAAACAGTGAGCATCACGGGTATTATCGTTTTTTTTAGTTTCATTGTAGGTCTCCAACTTAATGTAAACTTGAAAACTTAAAACGACCGCTGTTACTGTCAGCCGTCAGAAATGTTTGAAGTATCAATGTCGCTTTGTATGGTGTAATCGTTGATGGCATACTACTTTCATCGAATTGGTGGGTTTGCATAAAAGTAAGAACAACCGAAGATACTGCTTATACGCCTGCTGCTGAATACAAGTTCTATATCTAACCGGATAATGTGAATGGTTGTCAAGCATGCAATTTATTATAAGTACTCTAGTTCTGCTTAGTTACATTAAATAGCCGTATGCACAGCACGGGAAGCGGAGACGTCTGGCAAGACACGCCGTAAATACATCCATTCTTGTTTTCAAGTGAATGCTCGATGGCGGCCTACCCGAAGGGCACTTGTGACCTTTAGGTTATAAATCCCTGCCGCCAACGGTCTTGCCAGACGTCTC
>JAKEGK010000292.1 GCA_022627515.1 Gammaproteobacteria bacterium | reverse complement strand
TAATCAAAACCACGAAACCCCGCGAATAAATCGCCGCTCGCCATTCGATGGATGAGTTTAAGTACCGGTTAATCAACGTTTCAGCGTGAATTCAGTTTGTTCCCCTAGACTTTCGCCGATATGAACACAAAGGCGAGAGATCATATGCAGCAAACAAATAATCAAATCAGGGTTTGGGATCCTCTGGTGCGCGGTTTCCACTGGGCGCTGGTGGGCGCATTTTTAATCGCTTACCTCACGGAAGATGACTTTATTTCATTGCATGCATGGGCGGGATACACCATTAGCGCCGCATTACTGATCAGGATTTTATGGGGCCTGGTCGGAACCCGTTATGCGCGGTTCAGCAATTTCGTGACGACACCCAAAAACGCCATCCGTTATGCAAAAGACACCTTGCTGCTGCGCGCCAAACGTTATCTTGGCCACAATCCAGCGGGTGGATTGATGATCGTGGTGATGATAGTCAGTCTGATAATCACGGTCGCGTCCGGGATTGCGGTTTACGGCGCGGCCGAACAGGCCGGTCCACTTGCGGCAGCCTTTGCCGGCATCGGCGAGATATGGGAAGACCTGCTGGAGGAATTGCACGAGTTTTTCGCCAACTTCACTTTATTGCTGGCAGCCGTGCATGTCGCAGGTGTGTTGGTTGAAAGTCTGATCCATAAAGAAAACCTGGTGGCGTCGATGATTAATGGATACAAACGGGCCGAGTAAGTCCACAAAACCGGGACAATATTCTCAACCTATAGCCGGAGTGAAAAGATGAAAAGATCATCGTCCTTAGTTATGTACACCGTACTTATATTGTCGGCAATGTCAGTTTCAGTGCGTGGCCTGGCATATGGATCAGTGGCCAGTGACGTGCTGGCCGGCTACCAGCAAAGCGGCGCACAACCGCCGGACCCGGAGAGAGCCAGGGTGATGTGGACGGAGAAATATCCGGACGACAACGGTAAAAACACGCGCAGTTGCGCAAGCTGCCATACTGAAAATCTGCGCGCTGCGGGTAAGCATGTTCGAACCAACAAAGCTATTGAACCGTTGGCGCCTTCCATAAACCGTGAGCGATTGACCGATGCCAATAAAATAGAAAAGTGGTTCAAGCGAAACTGCAAATGGACTTTTGGCAGGGAATGCAGCGCGCAGGAGAAAAGCGATTTTCTGAGTTACATATTGACCCAGTAACGTTCCATTGGATTATGCCATTGGATTATTGAATAAACGAGCGATTCGACCAGAGAGGAAATAAATATGAAACGGGCATACTGGTTTTCAATGATAGCGGCGGTCCCATTATTAACACTGGGAAGCCTTTCTTTCGGTGATGACGATGATGATGGCGTTCTCAAGTTCTGGAAGAAGCAACCCGGCATCGCGCCGGTAATAAATCCGCTTTACAAGGAGGAATGCGGGTCCTGTCATTTTGCCTATCAGCCCGGGTGGTTGCCGGAGCAGTCCTGGCGGGACATGATGTCCAATCTTGACAGTCATTTTGGCGATAACGCGGAAGTGAATCCGGCCAATCATCAGGCCATTCTGGATTATCTGGTGAATAACAGCGCCGACAAGTCAGATCACCGCCGCTCAAAAAAGATCATGCAATCACTGGGCAGCTTAACCGCGCCGCAACGAATCACTGAAACCGGCTATTTCAAACACGAGCATGATGAAATACCGGATAGCCTGGTGGAAAAGAATGATAAAGTCGCCAGTCTGAGTCATTGCAACGCCTGTCATCAGGATGCCGAGCAAGGATCCTTTAGCGAAGGGAATATAAAAATTCCCGGCCATGGAAAATGGGATGACTAATGACGTGTTGCGGGGATCGATGTATGATAACGCATGCCATGTACAGGATTGGATAAGTCAGTGCCGAATAAGTTTGCGCTAATTGTTGTTTTATACGTGTGGAGGCCCGCAGCCTGGGCGGGAAAAGACATTGACCAGGATGATGCCAAAGCGCTGCGTCAGCAAGGAGTGATTTTGCCATTGGAGCAGGTTCTGCAAACCGCGCAGCGTTTGCATCTCGGCCGGGTGATTGAAGTGGAGCTGGATAAGAAACGCGGGCGTTATATCTATGAAGTGGAAATCGCCGATAGCAACGGCCGGATCTGGGAATTGAAATTTGACGCCAGTGACGCAACATTGCTGTCAAATGAGCGGGATGATTGATAATGCGTCTGTTGATTGTGGAAGATGATACTTCACTGGGTCCGCTTTTAAAAAAAGAGATGGAACGGCATGGCTTTGCCGTGGATCTGGCGGACAACGGCGTTGACGGTGAAAGCATGGGCGCGGTAGAACCTTATGACGCGGTGATTCTGGATTTGGGATTACCGAAGAGGCCGGGCATCGAAGTTCTGCAACACTGGCGCGCAAATAACAATAATGTACCAGTCTTAATACTTACAGCGCGGGATGCCTGGCACGAACGGGTCGATGGCTTTAAGGCCGGCGCCGATGATTATCTGGGTAAATCGTTTCATACTGAAGAACTGCTCGCGCGAATCAATGCATTGATTAAAAGGGCCAACAAGCAACCCGGCGGCATGTTAAAACAAGGCAACATCACACTGGATGAAGAACGCCAATGTGTGGTCGACGGCAGTGGAAAAGAACACGAATTAACAGGCACCGAGTACCGCTTGTTGCGCTATTTTATGCACAATCCGGGCAAAATTTTGTCAAAAACAATTTTAACGGAACATGTTTACGACTACGATTCGGACAAAGACAGCAATGTCATCGAAGTCTATGTCAAGCGCTTGCGCCAGTTATTGGGAAAAGACGTGATTGAGACGCGGCGCGGTCAGGGTTACATCTTTCGCGGATAGTCCTCATGCGATCAATCCAGACCCGGCTGGCGGCCGGTTTGTTGTTATCTTTGATCCTGTTGCTGTTTGTTCAATGGCTGGTAATCGCGTCTTCGATTCGTCAACTCAGTGAACAATATATCGTTGCGCGAATGATCCACGCCAGTGATTTGCTGGTGGCAGGCGTCTCGCCGGATGAAAAAAACCAATTTAGCCTGAATACCTCGCGTATCGACCCGATTTATTCCCAGCCTTTTTCCGGTTATTACTATACGGTGAGTGCCGGCAAGGAAATATTCCGCTCCCGTTCCCTCTGGGATGAGTCCCTGCCGGTTGTTAGGGCGGAGCCTGGCGTTCCCAACGTAACACGTGTTAAGGGACCGCAAAACCAGTTGCTGCTGGTGCTGGGCAGCGCTTATCAAAAACAGCAGCAAATGATCCAGGTGGCCGTAGCGGAAGATATCTCGTCAATTGAAAAAGACATCGATCAACTGCTGTTTCAACACGCCGTGATATCGCTCATTGTTTTGGCGGTACTGATTTCACTTCAGGTATATCTGGTACGAAGAAACCTGCGGCCCC
>JAKEGK010000291.1 GCA_022627515.1 Gammaproteobacteria bacterium | reverse complement strand
GATCATTGATGATTCCGCGCTAATCAGGAAGGTGTTAACCGGCATTCTGAATTCCGCCCGCGATATCGAAGTTGTCGGGACGGCGCCAGATCCCTACATTGCGCGCGATAAAATCAAGGCGCTGAATCCCGATGTGCTGACACTGGATGTCGAAATGCCGAAGATGGATGGCATTTCTTTTCTCGCCAATCTCATGCGCTTGCGGCCCATGCCGGTAATCATGATTTCATCCCTGACGGAAAAAGGCGCCGACGTTACGTTGCAGGCGCTGGAGCTTGGCGCGATTGATTTTATATCCAAACCCAAGCTGGATCTTGTTGAAGGCTTGCAATCCTATACCAATGAGATTGTGGAGAAAGTGCGAATCGCGTCAAAAGCCAATGTCCGGAGTTCTCCGCCGCCCAGGTTGAGCGTCAATCCGAAATTTTCCGCGGATGCCATTATAAAGTCCAAGAAAACCAAAAAACACTTTAAAACCACGGATAAAATTGTAGCCATTGGCGCCTCTACCGGTGGAACTGAAGCCATCAAGGAAATTTTGACTGTATTGCCCGCCAACTCTCCGGGCATTGTCATTACCCAGCATATTCCGGAAACGTTTTCCAAACCTTTTGCAGAGCGTATGGATAGAAACTCTGCCATGACGGTTTTCGAAGCCGTGGACGGCCAACAAATACTTGCGGGGCACGTCTACATTGCGCCTGGTGACCGCCACCTGGTTATCGAAAGAAGCGGCGCCAGGTACGTTTGCAGGCTGCATGACGGCCCACCTGTAAACAGGCATAGGCCATCTGTTGATGTGATGTTCCGTTCCATTGCGCAAAATGTCGGGCCTAATGCAGTCGGAGTATTGCTTACCGGCATGGGCAGCGATGGCGCTGCCGGGCTGAAAGAAATGCACGATGCCGGAGCCGCAACAATAATTCAGGATGAAAAAAGCAGCGTGGTTTGGGGAATGCCGGGTGAGGCATTCAGACTGGGCGCTGCTGACATTATTCAGCCTATCGACACCATGGCTGATTGCATCTTGCAAACCATTCATAAATTGGATAAATCACAGGCGAAAAATCCGGACAATCAAAAACACTCGTCTTCCCGGCACTAGTCAAACAACAGCAGAACAGGATTTCCGAGAACATTTATATGATATCAATTCATAAAAAATCGATAACCATCGTGTCGTCAATTGTCTTGCTCGCATCTCTTTGCATTTTCATATCCGCGGATTCACCGTTGCTCCGGCAGCTGTCACTGTTATCTATTTTGATAGCCGTTGTTTTTCAGCACGCACTGCTTTACACAACACTAAAATCAAATACCAACGATTCCCATGTTTCCAATATTTCAAATACCAGTGAACTTGCTCAGGACATCAAACAACTCTTTGAGCTGCTGGAATCATCAATTAAAGCCGACCTGCAAGTCATGCGTCTGGAATCAGAACAAATCAAACGCGTTGTATCGGACGCGGTTAAACAATTGGCTGACAGTTTTTACGGCGTGTCCGCCAATGCAAATAACCAGCAAACACTGGTTAATTCGATATTAGCTGCTATAAATATAGATAATCACGGAACCGCCTTGTCCGGCCTGCAGGAAGCGGCTAAAAAAATCAAAGAATATGAAACCGTCGCCATACGGTCACTGCAATTTGAGGACATCGTGATACAAATAGCGGATAACAGTATCCAGTATGCGAGTGATGTTGACACGTTCCTCGACGAAATAAAAAAACTGCTGCATGAATATCTGGATAACTTGCATCTGCATTATGGCAGCGCCGGCCGGCCGTCAACCATCGCCAGCGCGGAACAATTGATCCGGTCAAAACGTTTATTGCCGGATAGAAAAGCGGCTCTCCAGCAGGATATGACCGAGGGTGGCATCGAGTTGTTTTAAACTTTTTATCCACGCGGCGGCCATGGCTCTAAAGGGCAACATTTTGAAAATTGCAGGATCAGAAATATTGCCGTTCAGATACGCTTTTGCTTTGCATATACATAGAAGATTCGGGTGGGAACCAATCCTGATCATTCCCAAATAACATTACCTGACTGAGCGGTATCGTTTTGACTTGCATGGGATTGCAAAAGAATGAAGAACAAAATATTCAGTCAAACAATTTTCGAGAACTCGCCTTACGCGCTCGCGGTTTCCGACACATGCGGCGCAATAATTGACGTAAATCCTCTTTACGCCAGCCTGACCGGTCACAGCGTGGAAGAACTATGCAGGTTGACCTGCCAGGATATTTCCGCGAACCTCGCCAGCGCCAGTTTTAAGGAATATATACAAACGTTGAAAAACGCCGGCAAGTTGGGGCCTTTACCGGATCAATACAAACACAAGAACGGACATTTATTGAATGTATTCGTATCCGCCACTCTCCTCGAAGACGAAGGAAATAATTTCATTTGCTGGTTTGTGGACAACACCGCTCGTATTGACGCCAGTGAAGCAATACAAAACCATACCGGTTCATCGGTAGACTATGATCTGTTATTGAACGCCGCTCAGGCGAAATCCATCCTCAAAACCGCGGTTGATGCCATTATTGCCATTACCCGGGAAGGAATAATACATTCTATTAATCCCGCCGCCGAAAAAATGTTTGGCTATGCCGCGGAGGAAGTCCTGGGAAGAAATGTATCCATATTAATGCCGGAACCTTACCGGTCGCAGCACAATAGTTACATTTCCAACTACCTCAATACCGGCCAGGGAAAAATAATCGGTGTAGGCCGGGAAGCTTTGGCGCAGCGCAAGAATGGCGCAACCTTTTCTGTTCACATCGCTATCAGTGAAACGAATGTCGATGGCATGACCCTGTTCACCGGTATCATTGGGGACATTACGGAACTTAAAAAAGCGCAACAGGAACTTGAGAACAGTGAAGAACGCTTCCGGCGCAGCCAGCGCTTCGCGAATATTGGCACCTGGGACTGGAATATAAAAACGGGCGATTTGTTCTGGTCCGAACGCATACCCACTTTGTTTGGATACAATGAAGGCGAGCTGCAAACCAATTACGATAATTTTCTCAGGGCAGTGTATCCAGACGACCGGCAATATGTCATTGACGCGGTAAACAACTGTGTATATCAGGGTGAAAAATACGATATCGAGCACCGCTGCGTGTGGCCGGATGGAACCGTCAGGTGGATGTCGGAACGAGGCGACGTCATCAAGAACGAGCATGGTGAACCATCACATATGCTGGGCGTAGTACAGGACATAACGCCGGGTAAAAAAGCGGAATTTGCCCTGCTGGAAAGCGAGGAACGGTTCCGGGGCGCATTCGAGTATGCCGCCCACGGAATGGCAATTGTATCTCTTGATGGCCGTTGGCTTAAGGTAAACAAGTCTTTAGGGGAAATCGTCGGCTACTCGGAACAGGAATTGTTATTGACGGTTTTTCAGACCATTATCCACCCGGAGGATTTGGAAGGTAAACTAAGCGGACTAAACCAGTTGGTCGCAAATGAAATTGAGTTTTTTCAATCTGAAACGCGCTATATTCATAAACAAAGTGAAATAGTCTGGGTTTTATTAAGCGTTTCACTGGTTCGCGATTCCTCCGGACACCCGCTGCATTTCATATGTCAGATTATTGATATTACCGCACGTAAGCAGGCGGAAAGCGAATTGGAAAAAGCGAAAGTGCAGGCGGAGAACGCCAATCAGGCAAAATCGGAATTTCTGTCCAGCATGAGCCATGAGTTACGCACTCCATTAAACGCGATCGTCGGTTTCACGGAACTTTTGCAGCTCAGCAATAATCTGGATTCCCAGCAACTACGCGATCTCGGTGAGATTAAAAAAGCCAGTTATCACTTGCTGGAACTGATTAATGACGTTCTGGACCTGGCGAAAATAGAATCGAGGCAAGTGGAACTCTCCATGGAACTGGTTGATTTGACTGAAGCGGTAAATCAATGTTGTGTCATGATAAGCCAACAAGCCGCCGGCCGAAACATAACCGTCACCAATAAATTGCCGGCACACGGCGTTGATCCGCTGGTTATCCATGCCGACAGAGTCCGGACCAAACAGATCGTCCTTAATCTGTTATCAAACGCGGTGAAATACAACCGGGAAAATGGCGAGATTATTATCGGATGCCAGCACAGCGGTAAGCACTATTTGAGGTTGAGTATTTCCGACTGCGGGATGGGAATCCCGCGGCATAAGCTGGAGGATTTATTCAAACCCTTCAATCGCCTTGGAGCGGAAAACAGAAATATTGAAGGCACTGGCATTGGTCTGGTGATTGCGAAACGCCTTATAGAAAAAATGGGCGGTAATATCGGCGTATATAGCACTGAAGGGGAAGGCGCCACGTTCTGGATTGAATTTAAACGGCCCGGCGTGACTGCTTACACGTTGCCGCGCGCATCTGGCATAACACCTATTGTCCGCCATGACGCAATTCAATCCAAAAAGAAAACCAATACGAATGCCCGTATCCTTGTCGTGGAAGATAATGATACTAATCGCTTACTGATCGAAAACCAGCTTTCTAAACTGGGCTATTCAGCGGACATCGCCGCAACCGGCGCGCAAGGAATGGAACTGTGGAATAAACACCGCTATTCGCTGGTGCTAACCGATATAAATTTGCCGGACACCAGCGGGATCGAACTGGCCAGGCAAATCAGGAACCCGGAAACAAACAGACCGGATCATACGCCGATAATTGCCATAACTGCGAACGCCCAGGCCGGTGAAAAGGAAAAATTTCTCTCCGCCGGAATGGATGACTATATCGCCAAACCCATTGAACTGGCGGCGCTGAAAGAAACGCTGGAGAAATGGCTGCATGACGCAAAAACAAATGGGGAAACCGGCGGGAATATGTTTGCGGAACAACAGGTTTCCACTCTTAACGCAAGCCGGACGGCTACTTTCAATGTTGACGCATTATCCAAATACCTCGGTGATGATCCCTTGCTGCATAAAAAAATCGCCGGCAGCTTTTTACAAAAAACACCGGAGACCCTGCGCCGGTTTAGCGGCGCTTATCAGGCGAAAAACAGGGAAACGATCGCGATGGAAGCTCATAAAATGAGTTCTTGCGCGCGCACGGTTGGCGCGGACGCCATGGCAATCACGTGCCAGTCACTGGAACAATCGGCGGAAGATTCTGAATGGCAAAAAATCGGCGATCTAATCGCCCGGTTGCATGCGCAATTTGAGGAAGTCAACCACAATTTATCCGCGGTTGTAATAGACGCCGCCAACGTAACAAACCCCTTGAAGTCCGCATATGAACTCAAAGTTCTGGCCGTGGATGATGATCCGTTATTGCTGGATCATACGATATGCACATTGCAGCGGGCCGGATTGTCCAATATTGACTCCGCCGTCAGCGGCAAGAATGCGCTGGATATATTGTCACGCAAAGGTATTCATGACATAGACATGATTCTTTGCGATCTTAATATGCCGGAAATGGACGGCATCGAATTTCTAAAGCATTTGGCGGTATTGCAATTTCAGGGAAATATAATTTTAATAAGCGGCGCTGTTAACCAGACACTGCAATCCGCCGAACAATTGGCCAGGGTGCTTAACCTCAATATTCTCGGAGCGCTTGAGAAACCGCTGGACAGAAATTACTTTGAAGAAATGTTAGAACAATATTACAAAAAAGTTGCCGCGCAATTTCAATTAAAACAGACAACGCCAACGGTCTCAAACAATTAAAACAAAGCCTG
>JAKEGK010000290.1 GCA_022627515.1 Gammaproteobacteria bacterium | reverse complement strand
TGTAGCAGAGCGATAATAAATCATTAGCAGTTTTTAAATGCATTCGTTATTATTCGTACCTGTTATCGTTAATTGCTTGCAGAGTTTGAAATCTTTGCTATGTTCATACGAACGAAGTGCGAATTTGTTTACATGTTTGTTGCCGGTTGAGGCTGTGCGGGTAGCCGGGCTGGTTTAAGGAAATTAAACAAAAGAAATTAAACATCAGCGGAATGAACCGCGCAAACTTCTAAACAAAATTGCCGCACTCGTAATTTTTACTCCAGAGCCTCTATGGATACAGTCAGGAACGATAAGGCCGAATCAAAAGATTTATTTGACAACTCAACAGATGATTCTGCGATTGAAATTAAAGGATCAGTCTTTACCCTCCCTGTCCTGAAAATTTGCACCGCTGACATAGCACAAGTCGAAAAGGCGCTGAAAAAACATCTGGCGCAGTCCTTAAGTTTTTTCAAGAACGCGCCTATCGTTATTGACCTTGAGCGTATCAAGCAGTTAAAAACCACAATTGATTTTAAAGCACTGACGCAGTTGCTGCGCGCACAGCAACTGGTGCCTGTTGCCGTGCAGAAGGGCAGTCTTGAACAACACCTCGAGGCCGAACAGGCGGGATTGGCGATATTGACCGGTCAGGCGTCGGGTAAAACCAGGCAGCCAGAAGCGGTTCCGGTTGAGCCATCAACCGCAGGTGACCGCGATGCGGAAGTTGCGGTGGCGCGAAACACAGGCGGCGGTGAAGCCATGCCAATGACGCCAACCAAGATCGTGACTCAACCCATCCGGTCCGGACAGCGTATTTACGCCAGAGGCGGGGATTTGATTGTGCTTGCGGCGGTAAACGCGGGAGCGGAAGTGATGGCGGATGGCAACATTCATATCTATGCGCCGTTACGCGGTCGGGCGTTAGCTGGTGTGCAAGGCGACCAGAGCGCGCGGATATTTTGTCACAGCATGGAAGCGGAATTGATTGCAATCGCCGGGGCGTACCGGGTATTCGAAGACCATGTGCCTAATGAGATTCGTCAGCGCTCTGTGCAGATTTGTTTGCGTGGAGAGCAACTGGATATCATGCCAATACAATAGGCAGGCGCGAAGCAAAAACTGATTGTGATGACAATAGCCATTTGCGGTTCGAATAAATGTTACGAAATGAATTAAGGATAATGGTTACGAAGAGGTTAAAGGCTGATGAATTTTGCTTATGACAGTGGGAGGCACTTATGGCCAAAATAATCGTTGTCACCTCAGGTAAAGGTGGCGTTGGTAAAACCACGACCAGCGCCAGTTTTGCAACGGGGCTGGCGAAACGCGGATACAAGACCGTGGTCATCGATTTTGACGTGGGTCTTCGAAATCTTGATCTCATTATGGGGTGTGAACGCCGCGTTGTGTACGATTTTGTGAACGTGATACAGGGTGAAGCGTCGCTGGTGCAGGCCTTGATCAAGGACAAACGCGTCGATACCTTAAATATACTTCCGGCATCACAAACCCGCGACAAAGATGCGTTAACGCAGGAAGGTGTTGAGCGGGTATTGAATGAGCTGCGGAAGACGCATGATTATATAGTTTGCGATTCCCCCGCGGGTATCGAAACCGGCGCCATTATGGCGCTTTACTATGCGGACGAAGCGTTAGTGGTTACCAACCCGGAGGTATCATCGGTCAGGGACTCCGACCGTATTCTAGGCATCCTACAGGCGAAATCCAAGCGTGCGAAGGAAGGCGGAGAGCGTATCAAGGAGCATTTGTTAATTACACGTTATGATCCGGCGCGGGTCGAGCAGGGCGAGATGCTAAGCATCGAGGATATTACCGACCTGCTGGGTATTCCGCTTATTGGCGTTATCCCGGAATCGCAGTCAGTGCTGCAGGCATCCAATTCCGGTGTGCCCGTGGTGCTGGATGATAAAAGTGACAGCGGCGCCGCGTATCTGGACGTTGTGGCCCGCTTCCTTGGGGAAGACCGGCCGATGCGCTTTATCGAAGTGGAGAAGAAAGGTTTCCTGAAACGTCTATTTGGAACTTAAGATTATGACATTGTTAAATTACCTGCTAGGTCGAAGAAAGAAGACTGCGACCGTCGCAAAGGAACGGTTGCAAATTATTTTTGCCCGGGAGCACGCTGACCGCAACGGCCCGGACTATTTGCCGGATCTGAAGAAGGATATTCTTGAAGTGGTGGCGAAATATGTGACGATTGACCTGGACCGAATCCAGGTTCATCTGGACAAGGATGGGGACATGGATATTCTGGAGCTGAATATTATTTTACCCGACAAGCAGCCGGAACAACATAAAGTCGCGGTACACAGTTAGCTGCGCCGCGTTGAACTGTATAAGAAAAAAATATGCTGGATGCAAGCAAGCAAACCAAAGCTGCGGCGGCTGCCGCCCGTGGTTACCGCGCCGCAGTTTTCCTGTAGTTTACGGTGTAATATAAAACCGGAATAATAAACAGTGTCAGTAATGTCGAAATCATTACACCGAATATCAGTGATATCGCCAAACCGTTAAATATTGGATCATCGAGTATAAAGAGAGCGCCTAGCATCGCGGCCAGGCCCGTAAGAATAATGGGCTTGGCGCGCACGGCGCCGGAACGGATGACGGCTTCCTGCAGATTGACTCCCGCCTTCAGTTGTTCATTGATAAAATCAACCAGTAATATTGAATTACGCACAATGATTCCCGCCAGGGCAATCATGCCGATCATCGATGTGGCGGTAAACTGGGATTGCAGCAGCGCGTGGCCGGGCATGACGCCAATTATCGTTAATGGAATCGGCGCCATGATTATTAATGGGACAACGTACGAACGGAATTGCGCGACCACCAGCAGGTAAATCAGCACGATTCCAACCGCATAGGCAATACCCATATCGCGGAACGTCTCATATGTCACTTGCCATTCGCCATCCCACTTCACGCTGTAGCGGTACGGATCAACAGGCTGATTAATATAAAACTGGTCCAGCTTGTAATGATTTTCGAAAACCTTGTCATTGAGTTGTCCAACAATGTCAAACATGCCATATAAGGGGCTATCGAGGTTGCCCGCCAGGTCGCCGGTTACAAAGGTAAACGGCAGCAGATCCTTGTGATAAATGGCGTAGTCGCGTTCACTCTCCTGTATCGCTATGAAGTCAGCCAGGGGAATTGCATGGCCTTGCTGATTGCGCACGCGCAGGTTTAGTAAGGAATTGATGTCCGCTTTGTCCGCGTTGGAAATTTCAATGCGTATTGGCGTGGCAAACTTGACGATATCACCGTGCAGATAACTGACATCTCCGCCGGATACCGCCATGGTCAGTACCTCAACGATATCTTGCTGTTTGATGCCAAGCAGCGCCGCCTTGGCGGTGTCAACATCGAACACCAATTTGGCCGATGACGCTTCCACGCTGTCATCAACATCGGTAATGTCACGGGTACTCTCAAACACAGTGCGGATTTCTTTGGCGACGCGCCGCTGGCCCTGGTAATCCAGGCCATAGATTTCAATCACAATAGGCGATAAGACCGGCGGCCCCGGGGGTACTTCGACAATTTTCACGTCGCCGCCGTGGCGATGCGCTAATTCCCTGATCGGCTGCCTTACTTCCAGGGCAATATCATGGCTCTTACGGTCCCGTAGCTCCTTGTCAACCAGGTTAACCTGAATATCACCCATGTGCGCGCGTTCGCGCAGATAATACTGGCGAACCAGCCCGTTAAAATTGATCGGTGACGCGGTGCCTGAGTAGATCTGGTAATCCGAAACTTCCTGAATGGTCTTGAGATAATTGCCGATTTCATTCAACACCTGATTGGTTTTTTCGACACTCGCACCCTCCGGCATATCCAGCACCACCTGGAATTCGGATTTGTTATCGAAGGGCAACATTTTCAGCACCACGGCCTTAAATACCGGCAGGGAAACGGAAATAATGATCAGCAGCAGGACCGCGGCAAACAACAGCCAGCGTTTGCGTTTGCCGGTTTCGGCGCCGAGAAACGGACTCATGACCGATTCAAAGAGGCGTTGCAGGGTGTTATCCAGTGACGATTCCGTGTGCGATGCCGCGTGCTGAGTTGATAAAAATTTATTGGCCATCCAGGGCGTTAAAATAAAGGCAACGGCGAGGGAAATCAGCATGCCCATGCTGGCATTGATGGGTATCGGGCTCATGTAAGGACCCATGAGCCCGGTAACAAACGCCATTGGAAGCAGGGCGGCGATAACCGTAAATGTCGCCAGAATCGTTGGCCCGCCCACTTCGTCGACCGCAAGCGGGATGGACTGCAGGAGTGATTTGTCTCCTTGTTGAATGTGGCGATGAATGTTTTCCACCACCACAATGGCATCGTCAACCAGGATGCCAATGGAAAATATCAGTGCGAACAGGGAAACGCGGTTAATCGTAAATCCATAAGCCCAGGATGCGAACAATGTAATAGTCAGGGTAATGATGACCGCAACACCAACAATAAACGCTTCGCGTTTGCCCAGGGTGAAAAACACCAGCAGCACAACCGAAGCGGTGGCAAACAGCAGTTTACTGATTAACTTGCTGGCTTTGTCATTGGCCGTTTTACCGTAATCACGCGTGACGCTGATATTAATATCGCCGGGGATAAACGTGCCCCGGAGTTGTTCCAGGCGGTCGATGATGTTGGTGGAGATATCAACGGCGTTTTCACCCGCTTTTTTTGCAATCGCGATCGTAACGGCAGGGTAGACGCTGCCGGCCGGCCGGTTTGCGGTTGCAGAGGCAGATCCAATGCCCATTGTGACGAATTGCTCGGGTTGATCGGGGTCCAGGGTGACTTGCGCCACGTCCCGCAGATAAACCGGCGCATTGTTGTGCACCGCGATGACCAGTTGCGCTACATCCTCTGCATTACTGAAATAGCTGCCAAATTGCAGTATTAATTCCCTGTTATTGCTGATTGCGGCGGCGTTGTTGCTGGACTGATTGGCGCCCTGCAAGGCTTGTTTGAGATCAGACAATGTCAGGTTGTAAGCCGCCAGTCTGGCAATATCGGGAACAACATGAACTACTCTGTCCACTGAGCCGATTGAATAAATATCCCGGGTGCCTTTGATTCTTTTCAATTCCACTTCCAGTGTGTGGGCGACCTGCTGGATATCGTAAGTGGTGATGGATGGTGATTCACTCCATAAGGTAAGCGCGACAATAGGCACGTCATCGATACCCATGGGCCTGATAAGAGGCTGGGCGATTCCCAGGTTTTCCGGCAACCAGTGCTGATTGGAAAAAATGGCGTTATACAAGCGCACGATTGCCTGGGTACGGTCTTCACCCACTTCAAACTGCACCGTCAATACCGCCATACCCGGTTGTGACACTGAATAGACATGTTTTATGCCGTCGATTTCCGACAATACCTGTTCGGCGGGCGTGCTGACGAGTTGCTCGACTTCCCTGCTGGAAGCCCCTGGGAACGCCACAAATACGTTGGCAAACGTCACGTTGATCTGCGGCTCTTCCTCTTTGGGTGTGACGATTACCGCAAACACGCCCATCAATAATCCCACCAGTGCGAGCAGAGGTGTCAGCTCGGACGTTAAAAAAATATTGGCGATTTTTCCGGAAAAACCAAGCTTGTTATTCATGATGGCGGGTGCATCCTGCTGATATTATTGTTTTGGCGGTTCTTTAAGATAAATACCGGCACGTACCGGGTCGAGCGCTATGGTGTCACCCGGCTCCAGCCCGGCGAGAATGTCCACGGTATTATCAATATTTTCCCTGCCCAGGCGAATCTGCCGCAATACCACTCCGCTGTCTTTTACCACGTAGACGGCCTGTAATTCGCTGCGTTGCACAACTGCCTGTCTGGGAATTCGCATTCTCTGTTCTTCACCCGTCGTGAACCGAATTTTCACTGCATGGCCTGGATAAACGCCTTTAGGTACGGAAGGCAATTTAACCCGCACTTTATAGGTGTGTGTAACGGGATCGGCTTCCGGATATACATTGATAAAACTCGAAAGCAATTCCTGATGACCATCCGCCGCAATTAAAATACTGACTTGTGTGGCGGAACGAATCTGATTAACAACGGATTGCGGGACATTGGTGACAGCCCGCAGTTCATTGAGCGAGAATCCGGTGAAGAGCGGTTGCCCCACCTTGGCCATTTCTCCAAGTTCCACATGCCGTTCCGCCACGACTCCGGAATAGGGCGCTTTAACGACGGTGTACTTCAATTGTTCCAGAACTTCTTTCACCGCCGCTTGCGCCGCTGAGAGACGTTGCGCCGCGGCTTTCAGATCCGCATCGGCCTTATCAAATGCCGATTTGGATACCAGTTGCCGGGCATAGACTTCCTTAATCCGGTTGAATTCCGACAAGGCAACGTTATATTGCGCTTCGGCTTCACTGACATTGGCTTCCACACCCGACAGGCGCGCGCGGGTGGCGGCATCCGTGATACGCACCAGGACGCTGCCTTGTTCCACAAAATCATCCACGTCAAAATTGATTTCACTGATACGCCCGCTGGTTTCCGATGATACGGTGGCGCGCCGGATGGCTTCGATCGCGCCATCAAACGTCTGGTAGATGGGGTAAGTTTGGTATTCAGCGGTGTGCAGTTCAAACGGCAGATCCGCTGCGGTAGCTGTGTTCGTAACGCTGATTGCTGTAAGCAGCGTTGTGAGGAACGTGCAATCTGTTATTTTCATAGACTTGCCTCGCAATGAAACCGTGACGATGCAGCGCCTTTCAGAATAATTCATCGTCAGAGAATGAAAATTCGAACAAAGATCAGTGAAGCCGGGATTGCCGGGAAAAAATAAGGCGCCTATTGGAACTCCCTATACACCGGCGACAATACTATAACAGAGAATTAGTATATTCTAATAAACAATGGCTCAGTTAATTATAAATTGTAGCCGAAAATAAAGCGGCTAAGTACTTGAGATATTGGGCGGAAATTAATCTATTGGAGTGGAAAAGTTGATTTCAGTTTTATATTTACGCCGTCAAAGAGACATTCAAGTTTATGGTGAATGACAGGCGCGGCTATTTCTGGGCTTTTACTTCATGGAGTTTGCAGGAGACTTCAAAATGCTCTTCGCCTTTTTTGACGCAGCGCGTGACTATTCCTTTCCCGGTAATTTGCGGGACCAGGCGGTTAGTGCCGGGTTTGGTCATGACAGAAATGCCAATATCTTCGGGCAATTCTTCTTTGGTTTGCATCAATAATCCGGTCGCTGACATGTTGGATAAAATGGCGACCTGCCATTTTTTGGAACTGCCAATACTGTACAGCACCGGACATTCTGTCTCGATGCGTGGGAATACCCTTTTATCTTTATTAGCTTTGTCCATTTGCGATTTCCAAAACGCGGTCACACTTTGCAGGATGAATTTCCGGTACTCGCTAAATTCAAAATCAATCTTCCATGGCTATTCTGCATAGTTATCGACCGGAAAACTGGAAGACTGAATAGTAAAATACGCTCAAGCCCATATGGCGCTTATTTAAGCGCCTGGACTTACAAATTATGTTGCTTAAGAATAACTGCCATTCCGCTCAAATCCCTCATGCCACTAAAAGGAAGCTATCCAGCCGATCAGTAGTAATTAGTATAGAGGAATTTCCGCAGACTCTGTTGCGCCCTTTGTTATTTTATAGAAGAGTTATTTACAGAAAGCGATTATAGAGAGAGGATTAACGCTGTCTGTATAGGGCTATTGATACAGCTGCGCTGAGA
>JAKEGK010000289.1 GCA_022627515.1 Gammaproteobacteria bacterium | reverse complement strand
TGATACGCAATACCAGCAGGGCGCATACCAGCAGCGCAATTCCGGCAATGCCGAGGTTTTGGGTAAGGATTGCGGCTTGTTTGTTAAGGTTATCATTTTGCGACAACTCGACGATTGCCCAGCCGGTAATATTCCGGGGATCAATAATTTCGGGGAACTCATGCGGGAAATTCAGCTGGTAATCGCTGAACTTTAAATCACTTGCAGCCTGCGGATTGCTCTGATTAAGTATGGGACGCATGAAAATCAGGTTGTCCGTGAACTGCGGTTGTTCTGACTGTGGTTGTTTCTCCGCAAAGGATTTTTTATTGGCCAAAGCCCGCAGAATAACCGCACCGTCGTTATCTGTAATTGTAATCGCGGCGACATCTTTCTCATTCAGGATGGTTTTGGTGATCGGTTTGATTGCCTTGAGGTTATTGGTGGAGACACCGTGGGCGGTGGCGCTGGCTAGCTGCCTGGCCAGCGACTGTCCCCGTTCCTTGAGCGAATCAGCAAGTTCAGTGGTTTGCAGGTAAACGAAGTAAATGACCAGCACAGCAGCAATGAGTGACAGAGGCGCCAAAGAGAGTAATACAAAACGGCGTTGTATATCTGAATTCAACATGTTGTTATTGGCTTAATCATTCACTATTGGTTAGCCGTGTATTTGCAGTTTAAAACAACACAATTAAAACAAAACGAATATGGCGGACCAACCAGTTGAAATTTTAAATGAATCAAACGATGCTGTTTGTTAAGTGTACGGAATAATTCTTACGCTGAAAACTGTTTACCTGACGCCAATTACGCGTTATTGTTGTTAAAGCCGTTGAGTTACAAATTATTTTGGTTATTAATCATGGATATACCAACAATCGAAGCGTTTGTGGGCAATACCCCTCTGGTGCGTTTGCAGCGTCTGCCAGGAAAGACGTCTAACGTAATCGCCGTTAAGCTGGAAGGGAATAATCCGGCCGGATCCGTTAAAGACCGCCCGGCGTTAAGTATGATCCTCCAGGCTGAACAGCGGGGGGATATCAAACCCGGAGACACCCTAATTGAAGCCACCAGCGGCAACACCGGAATCGCGCTGGCGATGGCGTCAGCGATTAAAGGTTATCATATGGTATTGATTATGCCTGAAACCATGAGTGTCGAACGCCGTGGCGTCATGAAAGCATTTGGCGCAGAGATTATTCTGGTCACCAAAGAAGAGGGCATGGAGGGGGCGCGTGATCTTGCCGGGCGCATGCAGGTGGAAGGCAAAGGCATTGTTCTGGACCAGTTTGCCAACCCGGACAATCCGCTGGCGCATTATATGGGCACTGCGGAGGAAATCTGGCGCGATACACAGGGAAAATTGACTCATTTTGTCAGCGCAATGGGTACTACCGGGACGATCATGGGCAGTTCGCGTTTTTTCAAGGAAAAAAATCCGGCAATTCAGATTATCGGCGTGCAGCCCGCGGAAGGCGCGAGCATTCCCGGCATCCGCCGTTGGCCCGAAGATTATCTTCCCAAAATATATGATCCGGCGCGTGTTGACCGCATCATCGATATTTCTCAGGAAGATGCCGAAAATACCACGCGCGCGTTGGCGGCGCGAGAAGGTATTTTCGCCGGGATTTCGTCAGGGGGCGCGGTGGCAGCGGCATTAAAACTTTCTCAGGAAGTTACCAACGCCTTGATTGTGGCAATTATTTGCGACCGGGGTGACCGGTATTTGTCGACGGGGGTATTTCCCGCGTAACTCGCTCATCCAGCTAAGTTATTTCCAGATTGATAAAGCTGTTATTTGATTGGTTAAATTCAAAGTTACGAAGATTCATAACAAAAAATTAAATTAGTATTTTTTAATTTATTGTATTAATGAGTATAAGCTTATAGTTTCAATAATAATTAAATTAATATTTTTTCTTTCCAGATGATTTAAAACTTTTATAGAATTTTACCGTTGGGAGTACAGACAAACGGTTGTCAGCTGCTATCTTGTAAGAAAGCCCTTTCATCACATCTCTAGTTTAACTTTACGCTGCATCTTGGATACCGGTTCTCGTTTATTGCATGCCAATAAATCACGGATGGAAGAGGATTTAAAAGTTTATTGATCTTGATCAGTAAATTTAAGATCAATATTTTCTTTTATCAATGCGTCTGAATACACTGTTTCACGTTAGATGCAGATCACACCGGGAGGAAGCAAATATGTCTTCAGAAGAGTTTCCTGTAGTGGGAAATTGGTACAGGGATTTTAATCAACAGCTGTTTGAAGTGGTAGCGCTGGATGATGCCGACAACCTCATTGAAATTCAGTACTTCAATGGTGATATCGACGAAATGGACTACGACGCCTGGTATGGCCTGGTTGCGGAAAGCGTTCCGCCACCGGAAGACTGGACTGGTCCATTTGGTGATGTTGAAGCAGATGATCTGGGTTATTCTGATTTTTCCACGCATTCCAGCGGCTACACCATGTCACTGGAAGAGCTGGAGTAATACCGGCGATTGGTTCTGGTAATTACTACCGGCAAGCTAACACATCGATAAATAATAGATTGCCGGTGAAACAAACGTTAAAGCGACGACTCGCTACGTCAACGACTCAGTAAGCAAGCAGCCGATCAATTGCATTTTGTCGCGTATGACCGCTTAGTGCTGAAACTTTTTATAACTGATCCGTTTAGGTGTTTTGCTGTCATCACCCACGCGGCGTATCCGGTCCTGCTCGTAGTCAGCATAATTGCCTTCAAACCAGGTAACCTGGCTATCGCCCTCGAAGGCCAGCATATGAGTTGCAATGCGGTCGAGGAACCAGCGGTCGTGGGAAATCACCACAACGCAGCCCGGGAATTCCAGCAAGGCTTCTTCCAGCGCGCGCAGGGTTTCCACGTCAAGATCGTTAGTGGGTTCGTCCAGCAACAGCAGGTTGCCGCCATCGGCCAGAAGTTTCGCCAGATGCACACGGTTTCGCTCGCCACCGGACAGATCGCCAATGCGTTTTTGCTGGTCGCTGCCGCGGAAGTTAAAACGGCTTACATAGGCCCGTGAATTAATTTCCATATTGCCCACTATCATGATGTCGTGACCGCCGGATATTTCCTCCCACACGGTTTTGTTATTATTCAGCGCGTCGCGGGACTGATCGACATAGGCAACCTTGACGGTGTCACCGATACGCAGTTCACCGCTGTCGGGTTGTTCCTGGCCTGTCAGCATACGGAACAGGGTTGTCTTACCCGCGCCATTGGGCCCGATGACACCAACGATACCGCCGCGCGGCAGGTTAAATGACAGATCTTCTATCAACAGACGATCGCCAAAACCTTTTTTCAAATGATTGGCTTCAATCACCAGATCACCGAGGCGGGGACTGGGTGGAATAAACAGTTCATTGGTCTGGTTGCGTTTTTCATAATCCTGTTTGCTGAGTTCCTCGAAACGGGCAAGCCGCGCCTTGCTCTTGGCATGCCGTCCCTTCGGATTGGCGCGCACCCATTCCAGTTCCGCTTTCATGGCTTTAATGCGGGCGTTTTCCTGTTTCTCTTCCTGTTCGAGGCGTTTCTCTTTCTGTTCCAGCCAGGAAGAATAATTACCCTCCCAGGGAATACCCTGACCCCGATCCAGTTCCAGTATCCAGCCTGCAACATTGTCCAGAAAATACCGGTCATGTGTTACCGCTACGACCGTGCCGGGATATTCATGCAGAAAATGTTCGAGCCAGGCAACGGACTCGGCATCAAGATGGTTGGTCGGTTCGTCGAGCAACAACATATCTGGTTTCGACAATAACAATTTGCACAGCGCCACGCGGCGGCGTTCACCTCCGGAAAGTTTGGTGACATTGGCATCCCAGGGCGGCAAACGCAACGCATCAGACGCGATTTCCAGGGTTCGTTCCAGCTCCCAGCCGTTGGCGGCGTCGATGGCATCCTGCAATTTGCCTTGTTCTTCCAGCAGCGCGTTCATCTCATCATCACTCATGGGCTCGGCGAACTTCATGCTGATTTCGTTAAACCGGTCGATAAGCTGTTTGGTTTCCTTGATACCTTCCTCCACGTTGCCGCGAACGTCTTTGGCGGGGTTAAGTTCCGGCTCCTGTGACAGGAAACCAATCTTAATACCAGGCTGGGGCCGCGCTTCACCGATGATGTCCTTGTCGATACCCGCCATGATACGCAACAGGCTGGATTTGCCGGATCCATTGAGACCGAGCACGCCAATTTTTGCGCCGGGGAAAAATGACAGATAAATATTTTTGAGAATTTCGCGTTTTGGCGGCACGACTTTGCCGACGCCGTTCATCGTAAAAATGTATTGAGCCATGGGTTAATTGCAGATCCTTCCGGTTGGGGGAAATGTGTCAAATTGAGGCCGACAATCTAAGACAACTGTCAGTGAAAGTAAAGGATTGCGCCGGAAACATTGACGTTCTTTCAGACAGTCAATATTGCCGGGTAGTTCATCATGCGGTAATAGCGGAAAAATACGGTATAATGGCGCGTTTTTCTGCACAGGAACGATAATAATCATGATAAATGCCAATGATGCGATTGAAGAATTGCGGACGCTGGGTGATCTGGTGCGCTGGGGCGCCAGCAGTTTTAATGAAGCGGGTTTGACCTTTGGTCACGGCACCGGCAATGCCCTGGATGAGGCGTTTTTGCTGGTACGGCATGTATTGCATCTGCCGCATGACATACCCGCTTATATGGTGGGCGCCACACTCACCAAACACGAACGGCGGCAAATCGTTGAGCTGTTGATGGAACGCATAACCAGCCGCAAGCCGGCGCCCTACCTGATCCATGAGTCCTGGTTTGCCGGCCTGCCGTTTTACGTTGATGAGCGGGTACTGATTCCCCGTTCACCGATTGCCGAACTGATCGAACAGGGATTTTCCCCATGGGTGGACCCTGATAATGTCCATACAATTCTGGATTTGTGCACCGGCAGCGGTTGCATCGCGATTGCATGCGCAGCAGCATTCCCCGAAGCGCACATTACCGCCACTGATAATTCGTTGAGCGCCCTGGAGGTTGCGGCGATCAATATTGAAAAACACGGCATGCAAAAACAGGTGGAGCTGGTGAAATCAGATGTGTTTCAAAACGTGCCGGCCACGCAACAGTTTGACGTGATTGTCAGTAATCCTCCTTATGTCGATGCCACCGATATAGCCGCGCTGTCACCGGAATTTTTACATGAACCGGCCGGAGCGCTTGCTGCGGGCCGGGATGGCCTGGATATTGTCAAACAAATTCTGCTAGGGGCTGCGGATTACCTGTCTGACCAGGGCATCCTGGTCGTGGAAGTGGGTAATAGTGAAACCGCGTTACTGGAACAATTTCCCGATGTGCCTTTTATCTGGCCTGATTTTGCGAGGGGTGGCCATGGCGTATTTATTTTGTCCCGGCAGGAACTCATCAACTATGCTGACCGCTTCCAGCGCTGAACGGCTTTGATTAGAACAAAATATTGGTCTTAGCCTGCTCATATTGCCCGGACGTAATGATACCCTCATCACGCAAGCGGCGATGTTCGCTGACCTCGGCGGCAGCCAGTTCGGCGCCGGCAACTGGATATTCCAGTTTCGCCCTATTGATGCGCTTTATCAGGCCGTCCAGGCATTGCTGAAACCGGGCCCGGTCGGGATTGTTGTTGAACAATTCCAGAATCTCGATTCTTCCCCGGGCAGTATAAAAGATCCATTTGTTGTTGAGGCTTTTAATGGTTAGCAGCAACATGATAATGGAACTGGCAGCCAGCAACGCAATGGCAGTGTGGATACAGGGGCTTGATAATAAAGTCAGATGCAAATCTTTTAATACATACACGGTGTAAGTCAGTACTTCCAAAACCATAAACCCCGTCAGCAGGTGCAGATTGATGTTGTAAATACGCCGGGGTGCGGGGTCCAGCAGGGCCAGGTGAATCATATACGACCGGCATTGTGCCGGCGTTTTCTCTGAAACAATTAATATTCTGTTATCGAAGATCCGCACCAGCCGTTGTTTTTCTTTCAAATTGCTGACCTGCAGTAGCTGCAGATTCATTGATTTGAAGCCACAAGCGGTGAATCTAACAGCGGCATCGTTAGCACGCCGGAATTTTTTGCTGGTGTTGGGATTCAAGGTCCGGGATTTAATCGCAGTTGAACGCGCCTGAAAAGGTACTCTTGCAAGAGTATGAGTCATACGTCTGTTAACCTGCTTCAAAATCGTTACTGACTGATCCATGCCGCAATTTTTTAAGTGACAGCCTATCTCATGAGTATTGTTTTTGTTGTGACGCAGTTCTCCAATGGCGAGCTTTAAGTCATCAGCAAACCATCCGGTACTGGCATGTAATGATTTGGTGCGCCGATGCACCAGATTCGGGCGGAGCGGATTTTCAATGTGCCGATAGGGCGCCCATTCGCCTGTCTAAGCTACTGTTCCATAGCAATAAAATCAGCTATTTAAACCGTGGCATAGTCTTTGCTCTGGCTGATTAAGAGCTTGCGGGTTAGCAAGTTTTCTCAGGGAAAGACGGTGTACGGGTATTTAGTTATAGTCAGGTATAAGTAATCGTGAAGGGGCGGTACATGAAACAGAAGCTGGTGCTCATCGGTAATGGCATGGCAGGGGTGCGAACCCTGGAAGAGTTGCTGAAGGTTGACGCGGATAAATACACAATTACGGTGTTTGGCGCCGAACCCTATGGAAATTACAACCGCATTCTGCTTTCACCCGTGCTGGCCGGCGAAAAAACCGTTAATGACATCATGTTGAATGATGAGCAGTGGTACGCGGACAATGGCATTACCCTCCACAAAGGCAAAAAAGTCATTGATATCGACCGCCGCGGGCGCAAGGTGTTTGCGTCTGACGGCACGACCGCCGAATATGACCGCCTGATTCTGGCCACCGGTTCCAATCCGTTTATTATCCCGGTGCCTGGCAGCAATCTGCACGGCGTGGTGAGTTTCCGGGATATTCATGATGTCGATACCATGCTGGCAGCGTCGCGGGAATTTAAAAACGCGGTGGTCATCGGCGGTGGTTTGCTGGGACTGGAAGCGGCCAATGGTTTAATGCGGCAGGGTATGAACGTCAGTGTAGTGCATCTGCCGCCGACTCTGATGGAAAGGCAACTCGATACAGAAGCAGGGCGCATGCTGCAGAAATCACTGGAAGACCGGGGAATGAAATTCCTCATGAACGCGGATACCCAAGCCATCCTCGGCACGGATAAGGTCACCGGCGTGCGTTTTAAGGATGGCAGCGAGGTCGCCGCGGATATCGTGGTGATGGCCGTGGGCATTCGTCCCAATATTGAACTGGCGAAAAAAGCGGGTATCTACTGCGAGCGCGGCATTGTCGTTGACGATACCATGTTAACGTATGATCCGCGTGTGTATGCGGTGGGCGAATGCGTGCAGCATCGCGGTCAGGCGTATGGCCTGGTTGCGCCATTGTTTGAACAAGCCAGAGTTTGCGCCAATCATCTTGCGCAATTGGGTTATTCGCGCTATCTCGGATCCGTCACCTCCACCAAGTTGAAAGTAACCGGTATTGATTTATTTTCCGCCGGCAATTTTATCGGTGATGACAGCACGGAAAACATCATCATGAAGGATGTTGCCCGCGGTGTGTATAAAAAAATCGTGCTCAAGAACAACCGGATTCAGGGGGCGGTGTTGTATGGCGATACGGTGGATGGCGCCTGGTATTTTCAATTGCTGCGCGATAACACTGATATCAGCGACATTCGCGATCATCTGATGTTTGGTCAATCACACCTGGGAGATTCGGGACACAGCGGAAAAAATGCGGCGGCCGCCATGAGCGATGCTATGGAAGTCTGCGGCTGCAATGGTGTCTGCAAGGGTGACATCGTGACCGCGATTACCAAAAAAGGTTTATTTACTCTGGAGGATGTGCGTGCGCACACCAAGGCGTCGAGTTCCTGTGGTTCCTGCACAGGTTTGGTGGAACAGATTCTGGCGTCAACGCTGGGCGGTGATTATTCCGCGGCGCCGGCGGCTACACCGCTTTGTAAGTGCACTGACTTTACTCACGATGAGGTGCAGAAAGCCATTCAGGCGCAAAAGCTCATTAGCATCCGGCAAACCATGGATTACCTGGAATGGAAAACACCCGATGGCTGCGCCAAATGCCGCCCGGCGTTAAATTATTATCTTATCGCTTATTGGCCCGGTGAAGCCAGGGATGATCCGCAATCGCGCTTCATTAATGAGCGCGCGCATGCCAACATTCAGAAAGATGGCACTTATTCCGTTATACCGCGCATGTGGGGCGGAGTGACAACACCCGCCGAATTGCGCGCGATCGCCGATGTCGCGGAGAAATACCAGGTGCCCACGGTAAAAGTGACCGGTGGTCAGCGTATTGATTTGCTCGGCGTCAAAAAAGAACAACTGGTTTCCGTGTGGGCCGATTTAAGCAAAGCCGGTTTTGTTTCCGGTCATGCGTATGGTAAAGCCTTGCGCACGGTAAAAACCTGCGTGGGCAGTGAATGGTGCCGGTTCGGTACGCAGGATTCCACTGGATTGGGCATCCGGCTGGAAGAAGTGACCTGGGGTTCGTGGATGCCGCACAAATTCAAAATGGCCGTTTCGGGTTGTCCGCGCAATTGCGCCGAAGCGACGATAAAGGATTTTGGTGTGGTGTGCGTGGATAGCGGCTACGAATTGCATGTGGGCGGTAATGGAGGAGTGAAAGTACGCGCAACGGACTTGCTGTGTAAAGTGAGCACCGAAAAGCAGGCTATCGAATACTGTTGCGCATTTATCCAGCTGTACCGGGAACATGCCCATTACCTGGAACGCACTGCCCCCTGGATTGAGCGCGTCGGACTTACTTATGTAAAACAACAAATCGTTGATGACGCGCAAAACCGCGCTCGCCTTTATGAAAGATTTTTGCACTCTCAACAATTCGTGCAGAAAGATCCCTGGGCTGAGCGCGCGCTCGGCGGTATCGAGGCGCATGAATTTAAACCGTTGAAGCAGGTTGTTCAGGACCAGATTGTTTAAGGCCGCGTTGTCCCCGCCCCTCATTGATGCAGTATTCTGCGTATTATAGAGAAGGTTATTACTCATTATGTTAACTAAAATATCGAGAAACATGGAATGGATAGAAGTAGGAACTATCGCCGATATCCCACGACTTGGCGCCCGTGTGGTCAATACTGACGAAGGCGATATTGCCGTGTTCAGAACCGCGGCGGATGAGATATTCGCGGTGCGGGACCGTTGCCCGCATAAAGGCGGGCCATTGTCGCAGGGCATAGTGCATGACCGCAGTGTCACTTGTCCTTTGCACAATTGGGTCCTGGGACTGGATGATGGGGTGGCGAAAGCGCCAGATGAAGGTTGTGTAAAAACCTATCCGGTCAAAATCGAAGCTGACACGATTTTTCTCATGATTTAGTTTCCTGATGATTCAGGTTTTGCGCAGAATTGATCTGCAAATATTAATATGGAGCGAGTTACTAAAACCACTTGTCCTTACTGCGGTGTCGGTTGCGGTATTGTTGCCACGCGGGACAGCAGGAATGCCCTGAGCATTGCGGGCGATCGGGATCACCCGGCGAACTTTGGCCGTCTGTGCTCAAAGGGCGCGGCATTGGCGCAAACGATAGATCTTAAGGGCCGGTTATTGCATCCGCTGATTAATGGCGAACAGGCAAGCTGGGATGACGCCATTCATGAAGTGGCGCTGGGCTTTCGCCGTGTCATCGACCGGCACGGACCTGACGCGGTGGCTTTTTATGTTTCCGGACAAATCCTGACGGAAGATTATTACGTTGCTAATAAACTGATGAAAGGGTTTATTGGTTCGGCCAATATTGATACCAATTCCCGCTTATGCATGTCGTCCTCGGTAGCCGGACACAAGCGCGCGTTTGGCTCCGATACCGTGCCATGTTGTTACGAGGATCTGGAGCGCAGCGACATGATTGTGCTGACCGGCTCCAACACAGCGTGGTGTCACCCGGTTCTGTTTCAACGCATCAAGCAGGCTAAAAAAGACAATCCTCATCTATATATCGCCGTGATCGATCCGCGCCGCACGGCAACCTGTGAAATCGCGGATTTGCATCTGCCGCTCGCCGCCGGCAGTGATGTCATGTTATTTAATGGCCTGCTGGCTTATCTGCACCTGCAGGGTGAAGAAAATAAACTCTTTACCGCATCGTTTACTGAAGGTTTGCATGACGCGTTAAACGTTGTTTTGTCGCCGGCGTTCGCAATTGAAAAAGTTGCCGAAGCCTGTGGTTTGCCACCGGATCAGGTGGAAGCTTTTTATAAACATTTTGCGCGCACGGAACGCGTCATCACGGTGTATTCCCAGGGCGTGAATCAATCCTCATCCGGCACCGACAAAGTCAACTCGATTATCAACTGTCACTTGTACACCGGACGTATCGGTCGCCCAGGGATGGGACCTTTTTCCTTTACCGGTCAACCCAACGCCATGGGCGGCCGGGAAGTGGGCGGGCTCGCCAACCAATTGGCCGCGCACATGGAAATCGGCGATCCGCGGCACCGCTCGCTGGTGCAACGCTTCTGGCGTTCACCGCGCATTGCAACAGAGCAAGGTTTAAAAGCGGTGGATTTATTCGATGCGATTTACGCAGGCAAAATCAAAGCCGTGTGGATCATGGGCACGAATCCGGTGGTCAGTCTGCCGGATGCAACGCGGGTAAAAGACGCTCTGGCGCGTTGCGGGTTTGTGGCGGTCTCCGATTGCGTGCAACACACCGATACCACGCTGTATGCGCATGTCCTGCTGCCGGCGACGACCTGGGGTGAAAAAGATGGCACCGTGACGAATTCCGAGCGGCGGATTTCCCGGCAGCGGGAATTTATGGCGGCGCCGGGCGAGGCCAAACACGACTGGTGGATCATCGCGCAAGTGGCGAAGGCCATGGGTTTCGGTGACGGATTCAACTATCAAAGTCCTTACGATATTTTTATCGAGTATGCGCGTTTGTCCGGATTTGAAAACCATGACGAACGGGATTTTGATATTTCAGGTCTCGCCGCATTAACGCAACAGCAATATGATGAACTGACGCCGGTGCAATGGCCGGTCAAAACCGGTGATGATCGCGATACAAAACTGGGGAAACGATTTTTCGCGGATGGCCGGTTTTATACTCCTTCGGGAAAGGCGCGGTTCGTCGCAGTTGATCCCCGTCAACCTGTCAACGCACCGACTCCTTTGTATCCATTAGTGCTGAATACCGGCCGCCTGCGTGATCAATGGCATACCATGACGCGCACCGGTAAAACCGCGCGGCTGACCAGTCATGAACCTGAGCCCTATGTTGCAATACATCCAAAAGATGCGGACAAGTATCAGGTGCAGGATGACGCGTTAACCGTGGTGAAAAGCCGTTGGGGTGAAATAATTGTCAAGGCGCGGGTGACTGAAGAACAATACCCTGGCTCGGTGTTTATTCCGATGCACTGGAACCGGCAGTTTGCCAGCGCTGCCGGTGTGGGCGAGGTGATCAATCCGGCGCTCGATCCGGTGTCAGGTCAACCCGAATTCAAACACACGCCGGTGAGTATCGAACCCCGAAAGTTCGCGTGGCGCGGATTTTTGTTATCGCGGCGTTCATTACCGGTGCCGGATGCGAGTTACTGGATCAAGGTTAACGGTGATCAATTTATCCGTTATGAACTGGCGGGCGATAGCCATTCCAAAGACTGGGCGCACTGGGCAAGGCAGCTACTGTGTCAATCCGATAGCAACATCAACTGGATTGAATATTTTGACGGGACGGGTAATTACCGCGGAGCGCGCCTAGTCGGCGATAAACTGGAAAGCTGCGTGTTTATTTCCGCATCCGGTAATCTGCCGTCGCGGCAATGGCTGGCGAATCTATTTACGCGGGATTCGATTTCACGGCAGGAAAGGGCGTTTTTACTTTCGGGCAAACCTCCTTCGGAGACAGCGGATATCGGGCATATTGTCTGTGCCTGTTTCGGCGTGGGTGAAAAACAAATTGTGCATGCCATTCGGGAGAAGGGATGCAGTTCAGTTGAGGCGATTGGCGCCACGTTAAAGGCCGGCACCAATTGCGGCTCCTGTATACCCGAATTGCAGCAATTGCTGCAAAGCCAGGACAAGTTATTGCACTCAGCGTGACAAGCGCTTATTAAACCGGAAAATCCACCGCTGGCATAGTCGTTCCGGATTTTATTACATTGCACGCTGTACATCCTGGCAACATAAACAGGTAAGGTTGGGCGTGAAGGTTTTATGGGTAAGAAGTTATGCCGCCCCGGAATTTGACCTGATTTTCCAGAGCCTCAATGTTTAACTATCTTGATTTTTATTCACATTGATCGTCAATCGATTTGAGATTCACTCAGGGTCGAGAATGCGGTATTTCAACCGGCGGTTATTTTTCTGATGGTATTCCGCCATGATCGGCAGGTGCGATAGTGGATATCTTTTGCTTATAAACGATCTGGTCAACTTTTCCGCCAAGCAAAATTGAGTATTGGTCAAAAGATAAAATCTGACCTTCCAGTTTAATGCCATTCACCATGTAAACGCTGACATTCGTTTTGCTTTTTCTGAGCTCATTTAAAAAACTATCTTGCAATGGATTTTTTGTTTTGCTCTCGTTCATAAGTGTGGCCTGTTTCCTTTGTGGTGATTAGATCAGTTTAAATAAACGGCAGGGTTTGTTCCAGAAGAATCTCCAGGTGAATTCAAGGACTGTCAAATTGCCTGTCAGGCTTATTACTATCGATAAACATCTGGCTAAAATATTAATCACCTCGCCAGTCCTAAAATGGCTGCCAAATTTATCCAGATACACATTGTAATGGTACTCCGGTCAATACCTGTTCCGGTTAGCGAGTGTAATTGCGCTGGATTTTCCGCCTGGCCATCAAATTACCTATAAAGGGGGATTACCGTTTTGCTGTGGTACGTCAGGCAGGGAAATTGCTTCGTAACTTAACCAGGTATTCAACAATTTCCTGACGCACAACCTAGAAAAACCGTCTAACCTATTAAAATTGCTGGGATTTTATAGATTAGAAAGTGCTTATATACTTAAAGCCGACTTTTAAAGTAATCGGCTAACGCATTGACTTGACTAAGATATTCAGGCATTTTGTTAATATATATACAACGTATATGAAAAAGTTATAAATTGGGGTCGTATTTTGGAATTTGATGTATTGCATGTCATGGATGTACCTCGAATTTCACAATGCGTTCAGTTGATCAATCTACTATTACACTTATCCAGGGATTGTGTTTTCTACCAATGGCGGAACCGGTATACAGTATCCGCGTTATGCCAGCGGTCAGATGTTTGTTCGGCTAGCGCCATGTCGTCAGCGAGTACGTTAGTCAAATCTGCAAAAGGATTTGGTCACCAGGGGGTACTATGGCGGTTTTAACAAAGCACTTGTCTTTCCTCAACCATCTGTCGCTAAAAGCAAAGGTCAACATTACCGTTGGCTTGATCTTCCTGATGGTTATTTTCTTTGTAACCTACTTTGCAGTTACGGAAGAAAGCGAGCGCTTAATGGAAGCTTCGGAAAAACAGGTTACCGAAATCACTACGCTGTATTTCGATAGCCTTAATACCATGATGCTGACCGGCACCATGGATCAACGCAGCATATTGCGCAATAAAATGCTGGCCCGTAAAGAAGTGACTGATGTGCGGGTAATCCGCGGCCAGCCGGTGCGTAACCAGTTTGGCCCCGGATTTCCTGAAGAAGAACCCCTTGATGAACTCGACCGCCGCGCCTTGCAGGGTGAGGAGATCGTGCTAATCGAGAAACAGGCTGGACAGCGTCAGTTAACGGTATTGACACCCTTCAGGGCAACTGAAGCGACTCGGGGTGTAAATTGCCTGCAATGTCACAATGTGCCTTCCGGCGCTGTTAACGGCGCAATCCGTGTCAGCTATTCATTGGCTTCGGTCGATCAATCCGTTAACAATGTATTTTGGCGCACGATAATCTTTAACCTGGTTTTATTTGTCACCGGTTTGTTCCTGGTTAACATGCTGTTAAAAATCTGGATTATTACCCCTCTGAAAGGACTCATAAGTGTTGTCGACAAACTCGCTGAAGGTGACACCGAAATTCGCGCCAGGGTAACCGCCAATGATGAAATCGGCAAACTGGGACAATCATTCAATACCATGGCGGATAACGTCAATGCTGTTACCAGCCGCGAACATCAAACTGCGGCAGACCTGCAGCATAAAGTGGATCAGCTGCTGAAGGTTGTAAATAAGGTTGCTGAAGGGGATTTTTCAGTACGAATCGGATTTTCCGGCAAAGACGCCATGGGTGAACTGGCCACCGGTTTGCAGGATATGATTGATTACATCAATAAATCCATTGCGGAGAAACGGGAAGCGGTGGAGATATTAGGCCGGAAAGTCGACAAGATCCTGCAAGTGGTTACCCGTGCCGCTGAAGGTGATCTGACGGGTTCAGTGACGATTGACGGGGATGACGCGATCAGCAAGCTTGCGCGGGGCGTGCAGTTAATGGTGGCGAATCTCAACGCCCTGGTGTCACAAGTGCAGCGTTCCGGCATCCAGGTGACCTCATCAGCAACGGAAATCGCCGCAACCGCAAAACAACAGGAAGCCACGATCGGCGAACAGGCAAAAACCACCAATGAGATCGCCGCCACCGCAACCCAAATTTCGGCAACGACCAAAGAACTGGTAAATACCATCGATGAAGTCGCGAACGCCGCGGACCGCACCCGGCAATCCGCATCCGATGGTTATGGCGAACTGGAGCGCATGGAAACCACGATGCAAAACATCGTGGAAGCAGCGGGATCAATTGCGCAGAAGTTTGAAGTGCTCAACGAAAAGGCGCTCAACATCAACAGTGTGGTTACCACAATTACCAAGGTTGCCGATCAAACCAACCTGTTGTCACTCAACGCCGCTATTGAAGCGGAAAAGGCCGGCGAATATGGATTGGGTTTTGCAGTGGTGGCGACTGAGATCCGGCGGTTGGCTGATCAAACCGCGGTGGCGACCCTGGACATCGAACAAATGGTCAAGGAAATGCAGTCCGCGGTGTCTTCAGGTGTGCTGAGCATGGAAAAATTCTCGGACCAGGTTCGCCGTAGTGTGGAGGATGTTAACCAGGTGGCGGCGCAACTGGCGGGTATTATCGAAGAAGTGCAAAACTTTGCGCCACGCTTTGAAAATGTGCAGCAAGGCATGCATTTCCAATCACAAGGAGCCAACCAGATCAAGCAGGCGATGCTGCAGCTCAGCGAGTCGGCGCACCAGGCTGTGGTTTCCATTAAACAGTCAAATTCCGCCATCGATGCTTTGAACGACGCAGCGCATGCGCTGCAAAACGGTGTTACCAAGTTCCGCGTCAGCAGATCCATAGTTAACTAATGCTGAATTATAGTGATACCGTTAATGAAAAACCGGATTTTAAAGTTGTATATGCAGTTTTATGTTAACAGTAACCGTTATGTGCTGCCAGCCCGGGACATTGTAGCAATTGTGCCTGTGGTGTCGTTGCATGAGGTGCCGCAGGCTCCCGTCTATGTGGTTGGCATATTGAACTACCATGGTGAGTCAGTGCCGGTGATTGATATCCGGGCCCTGATGACAGGCAAAAGATCCGATAACCACCTTAGCACGCGGATTGCCATTGTCAGGTTTGATGGAATTAATGCCGCACAACGCCTCATAGGAGTGTTGGCCGAGAAACTGACGGAAGTGATGCGTATTGACGAATCGCAGTTCAAACCATCCGGTGTGACTAATGATAACGCCAGGTACCTTGGCGATGTGGTTACCGACAATCGAGGCATTTTGCAGCGTTTAAAGGTATCGGAATTATTGCCCAAAGCCGCCCAGAAAATGCTGTTCGGCTAGTTCTACTTTGTTACTTTAATTTATGTTAATGAACAATCCCGCACGGGAAGCGGAGGCATCTGGCAAGACACGCCGTAAATACCTCCATTTTTGTTTTCAAGAGAATGCTCGATGGCGGCGTCCCTGCCGCCAACGGTCTTGCCAGATGCCTCCGCTTCCCG
>JAKEGK010000288.1 GCA_022627515.1 Gammaproteobacteria bacterium | reverse complement strand
TCAAGCGCGCGCGGGTCGTCGTGCGGCACCAGGACTTCGGTTAAATTGCCGCGGGATTGATAGGCAATATATGCTTGCAGCGCCAGCATTTCAGGACTCTCGTATTTCAGCGCCTGTTCACCATTTATCTCACGGCACTTGTTGATTGCCATTGGCAATGTTTCCACTTCACCGGCTTCGCGGTCCCATCGCGGGTAATCGGTCATGATGCCGGGTTCATTAAAGCAGTCGTTGTAATCCTTCTGGTTTTTAAATGGGGTGTTCCATATTCCTTCGCCTTCCTCGATTGCAGGCACATAAGGAGGAAATTCCTCGATTGCTTCCCAGTTTACCCGCATAACCGGATCCATGGCATAAAATCCATTGGCAAACTCGGTATCCGGCAAGCCTGGAAACTTGTTACGGAAGAACGCCTGGATATTTTTCACATCGTCTTCAGGCGCGGCATCGGGATCATAAAATGGCGTGACTTTCAGATTTTCTTCATTGTGCTGCACTTGAGCAATCGCCATTTGATATTCCAGTTTTGCCTTGTTGGCAAGACTGATCGCTTTATCGTAATCACCGGCTGAAGCGGATTTTTTGGAAGAATCCAAAAGCTTTTTCGTATCTCGCCATTCGTTTGCCAGCGATGCGGCTTGCATGCGGGTATTTTCCGCTTCCTGATACGCGGCATTATACGCGGATTCCCTGTTATTCCGATCGTTACTCTCCCGGCTGACGGTGGAGCAGTTGGCATTGATTAGAGCGGTAATGAAAAAAATCATGGTCAGGAATATCAATTTAAGGATATTGGGAATGTTCATGATGTTTGCTCCTTTTGGGGGTTGCCCAAAAATAGTTTCGCTATTTCGAACAAACTTCGATTTAACTTGCGGCAGTTTTTTGTGACGACCGGATCCGTTAACCTCACGAATCAACCGGATATAAAACAAATCAGCAGTGGCGGAACATGCGCATTACATTATTCACGTGTCTTGAATGCAGCTGTATGCATACGCGGCATAAAATCAATGAAACCAGGGAAATACTACGCCGGGCAGGTATGTATAAAATAAACAATAGCACAGCTGCAATCGCATGGGATTAAAAAATTAATATGGCTTATATGTCACAATAATCACGCCGGGAAGCAGGTAAATAAACTTTACATTTTGTTTGACGTCAAAATCCCGGAATACTGTCTGTCACGGGTGATACTATAGCTTCAGGATGAGTATGATTAAAAAAGTTTGATAGACATTATAATCAGCGTGTATCACGAGCGCGCCGGTTGTGACTTTTACGGTACTGGCTACAATATAAGTGTGGTTTTTAATCGGTAAATGAGGAGGTTTCATGGCTTTTCCCCTGGGTGCGGTATTAGCGGCGGCGCCGAGCGTGATTTCGGCGGCGGCGGATATTATTCGGGTTATTAAGGAAAAGAAAACCAAAAATGTACAACCAGAGCCGGAGTCACAGCGGCTGGATGAAATGGCAAGCCTGATTGAACGCCAGGCTCAGGTCATCGAAGAGCTGGCTGTTAACAACAGCAACCTTGCGCTGGCGGTGCGCAACAACCGGATATTGTCCGTTATTTCGCTGGCGGTTGGTTTTGTGGCCGTGCTCTTGTCGGTCTCGCTTTAGGCGGTTAGGCAGCAAGGGCAGGAGAACAATGGGTGAATATAATAACGGAACTTTTGATGCAACTTTGCCGCATGCCCCTCATCCTCGGCTTTGGCATCCTGCGTCGCTCTACCGCGTACATCCATGTACGCGTAACCTTCTCCCGTGGAGGAGGGTGTTGCAAAAGCCGGTCTATTGTAGGGTGGGCAGCGCCCACCTTTACAGTCACAATCAATTGCCGCACATTGGTGGGCTATGCCCACCCTACAAATGAGTTTTACGACACCCTCCGGAGGGCAGAAGGGATTATGAAGTGAATAATAATTTTATGCGCGCAAACCTGAATTATTGTTGCTGATTGTTCTATGTCCCTGATCTGCCCGTTAGCTATTTCCAGGATGAAATCGAAGCATAGTAGGCTTTCGCGCCTTTGTTCATAAAGTAGTAATCCTTGATACCCATATCCTCCAATGCATATTGCAGCCACTGCACCTGCGCACCCACTTCGTCATAGATAAAAAGCGTCTGTTTTGAGGCTTTGGCTTTTTCGAGGTATTTGGCTAATTTGGCTTTGTCATCCAGGCTGACCCAGCGCTCGATTCCTGGATAGAAACCCACGCCGGCGCGTTGATACATATCACGCACGTCAAGCACCATGGAATTGCCGCCGCTGGAAAGTATGCGTTCACTAAACTCGTTGGGTTCAAGTAAGCGGGCCTGATAGATCTTTGCATCGATGAGCTGCCCGGGCATTACGGGGCTTTTACCTAACAGCTCGGATTTTTTGGGTTCGGACTTCACCCACTCGAAAATTCCGGCATCATAGGCGAAAGTATTTTTTATTCCTGCTGCTTGCGCTTTCTTGACGGCCAGATAGGATTTATAACAAGTCCGTCCATTGCAGTAGAAAACAATGGGCTTGTCGGTGCCGGCTCTTAGTTTTTGCACGTCCTGTTCGAAGCTCTTGGCGGCGACGGGTATATGTATGCTGCCTTTAATTCTCAGGGTGTCGTATTCGTATTTAGAACGTGTATCTACTACTACAACCTCGGCGATTTTGTTTTTCAGTTCCGCAATCTCAAAGACGGGGATATCCGGATACTCCGCGCGGCCGGGGAACTCGTTACTCGCGGCGTTAGCGGACGCCATCACCAGGCCAAAACACATCGACGTAAAGGAAAGAAAAAGGCTGCGCATACCACATTGCTCCAATAACTTTTTGTTTATAAGGACACATCGAAAATATCGTGACTTTACCATATTAGGATGTACTAATGTATCGTAGGGAAGAAAAATTTCTTTAGTGTAAACGGGATTGGCGGCCGGTATTTTTTTCTGCCACTTATATATGTTATTTCTTCAGATATGGCGATTCCAGCGGGTTGTACAGGTTGTCAATGGCCGGATTCAGTCTGTTGCTGCCGGCGGGCCGGAATTGCCTGTTGTTATTTGGCGATGGTATGCCGATATCAGCGGATTACACGGTGACGATTTCAGCGAACGCCCTGCTGCTGTATTAAATAGTTCAGCACCTCGTCCTGCGTTCCACGGAAAACGACGCGCTCGGTTTTTTTGTCAAGCTGGTAATCGTACATCGGGTCATAGTATTCCAGCAGAAGGGAGCGTATCCAAACCTTGTGGTGATCCGGTTCGGCGCAATTGCGATGCATATTGATCGCGTATTCCATTACGGACTTGATGGCTTTGGAATGAGCGCCGCCAAGACGCCGCTGAATTTTTTCCAGCGCGGTCAGCAGTCCGTTCGCCCACGTATTAAAGCCCTGTGCTTCGCCGAGCATTGCCTGGTGTTCGGCCAGAGCTTGTGTGATGTATTCATTAAATATATTGGCGACGCGTTCATCAGCGCCGGCTTCCAGGATAATCAGTGGCGATTGCCGCATGGTTTCCACAATGCTGTCCGGCAGCCGCCGTGAACCAATTGCAACTGCTTCATCTTCCAATAACAATTTGTAAATATTGTTTTTGCGGAATTTGAGCAGTTCGATAGATAACTGGTTTTCGACATCAATCTGGCTTGGCTGCGGCGTGACATGTTTTCCGAACGCTGATCCACGATGGTTAAAGATACTTTCCAGGTCGATTTTATCGTGAATAAGTTTCAACAGGATGGTTTTGCCCGAACCGGTGCGCCCACTCAATACGATGGGTCGTATCTCAGCTGCGGAGATTTCAAGTTCATCGATAAGGTAGCGGCGCAGCGCCTTGTAACCGCCCTTTACTCTGGGGTACACAACGCCGGTTTCATCATAGATCCACTGCTGGCTGATCCTGGAGCGCATGCCGCCGCGAAAACAATACAGCACGCCGTCAGGATGTTGCCGGGTAAACGCGGTCCAGTCATTAACGCGTTGTTCTTTTATTTCCGCGTTTACAAGCTCATGTCCAAGTTCGATGGCTTGTTCCTGGCCCATTTCCTTGTAACGAATGCCAATGGCATGGCGCTCAGCATCATTAATCAGGGGCAGGTTTTTAGCGGCCGGAAACGCGCCTTGCGCAAATTCAACCGGCGCGCGCACATCCAGTAACGGTGTGTCGTTAAGAAACAATTGCTGATAGTTGTCGACCTGGGGCAGTTCCATACGCGCTCTATTACTTCAATAAGAATGTACTTCAATAAGAACGGAACCGGTGTTGTTTGATGCAAGCGGTTTGAGTTCGCCAATTGCTTTAAGTTGCAAACCATTGGCTTTGGCAACCTGCAGAAACCCGGCTTCATCCTCCCGTGTCACGGCAAGCAGCAAACCGCCGGATGTTTGCGGATCGCAAAGTATTTTCCGTTGCGGTTCCGTCATGGGGCCGAGTTTATTTCCGTAACTGTCAAAATTGCGCTGCGCGCCGCCGGGTGAGCATCCCAATGCAAGATAATGCTCCACTTCCGGAAGCTTGGGCACCGCGTCATAGTTAATCATCGCGCTGACCCGGCTGCCTTCGCACATTTCCAGCAGATGCCCCATGAGTCCAAAACCGGTGACATCCGTCATGGCGGTGACCGCCGGCAGTTTGGCAAATTCAGCACCGGCTTTATTTAACTGGCACATGATATCGGGAGCGATCCGCGCATGTTCGGGTTTCAGCAGTTTTTTCTTTTGCGCGGTGGTTAATATTCCAATCCCCAGCGGTTTGGTAAGAAAGAGTCTGCAACCCGGTTGCGCTTCGCTGTTTCGTTTCAGATGCCGGTTGTCAAGCACACCGGTGACAGCCAGTCCAAAAATGGGTTCCGGCGCATCGATGGAATGACCCCCGGCCAGGGGTATGCCCGCGTCCTGGCAGGCACGGCGGCCGCCATCAATAACCATCGCGGCGACATCCGGGCCGAGTTTATCGATAGGCCAGCCGAAAATGGAAATAGCCAGGAGCGGAGTGCCACCCATCGCATAGATGTCGCTGATGGCATTGGTTGCGGCGATTTGCCCGAATTCGAAAGGGTCATCAACAATCGGCATGAAGAAATCCGTGGTGCTAACCACCGATGTGCCATTGCCTAAATCATATACAGCAGCATCGTCCCTGGTGTCGTTACCCACCAGTAACCGGGGATCGGGTGTAACGGGAAACTCACTTTTTAAGATATCTTCAAGCAGTTTGGGCGCGATTTTACAGCCGCAACCGGAACCGTGGCTGTATTCGGTCATTTTTACCGGAGTTACCGGTTTAGGATAATTTTTTACGGGGACTGGCGGATCAGCTTGCGTGGTTTTCATGTTCATGATGGTTGTTTCCGGGATTTGCAATGCAGGTAGTATATTAATTGACATAGCGGATCGCAATAAAACGGCTGGAATAGTTCATTTGAAGTATATCCCCGCTTCGCTCGCGGGATGATAGTTGATACTATTAGGCGCAACGAAATACCGGCCCCGGATAAAAATTGTTTCAGGTAACAATAATCCGGTTGCGATGGAAAAGCGGCGCAACAGACTTTTATTGTCAATCTCCTGCGCAAGGGTCAGTTTGCCGGGGGCAAGATTAACCAATACAACCAAATAATGTGGTGAAAAACAGTGACTGAATTTTTTTTCGAATATGGATTGTTTCTGGCAAAGGCCATAACCATTGTTGTTGCGATTGTGGCGGTGGTATTGCTCATCGTGGTGCTGGCCAGCAAAAAACAGGGGGAAGGCAAAGACACCCTGGAAATCAAAAAACTCAATAAAAAGTATGAAGACATGGCGATGGCATTGAATATCAACATGCTGGAAAAGGATGAGTTTAAGAAATACCAAAAACAGGAAAAAGAAAAAGAAAAAGAAAAGAAAAAAGAAAAAAAGACGGAAGAAAGCAAAAAGCGCATTTATGTTTTAAATTTTCACGGGGATATACGCGCGTCAGCGGTTTCATCCTTGCGCGAGGAAATTACCGCCGTGTTAACTGTGGCAACTGACAAGGATGAAGTGTTTGTGCGCCTGGAAAGCAGCGGTGGCGTGGTGCATGGTTATGGCCTCGCCGCTTCGCAGTTGATGCGAATCCGGGACAAGAATATTCCGCTTACGGTCGCCGTGGATAAAGTGGCCGCCAGCGGCGGTTATATGATGGCGTGCGTGGGCAATCGAATTCTTGCCGCGCCATTTGCGATAATCGGTTCAATTGGCGTGATCGCGCAACTGCCTAATTTCCACAAGGTGCTTAAGAAACACGACATCGATTTCGAACAGTTTACCGCCGGCGAATTCAAACGGACAGTAACGATGTTTGGCGAGAACACCCATGAAGCGAAATCCAAGTTCCGTGAAGAAATCGAGGACATTCATCTCTTGTTCAAGGATTTCATCGTCAGGCACCGGCCGAGTGTCGACATCGTCAAAGTGTCCACCGGCGAAAGCTGGCCCGGCACCCGCGCGCTTGAGAATAATCTGGTCGACGAACTAAAAACCAGCGATGACTATTTGATGGAAAACAGCCGGTATGCCGATATATTTGAAATCAGTTATGTAGCCAGGAAATCGCTCATTGAACGGATCGGATTTCAGTTCCAGCGCCTGATGGATAAGTGGCAGTACGGTTGATTGAAGAACGCTAACATAACCGCGCTCGGGAATTCTTCAGGCAACGCAATGTTTGGCTCAGGATCTGATTCGTTGAAGAACCAGGAGTTTAAATACTGCGTGGCTATCGTCGCGTTCTGGCTGCTGATGGTTATCTCCACCTTGATCAGCCGGCCTGTCGTGCCTGTCGATGAAACCCGTTACCTGGCCGTCGCGTGGGAGATGTGGCTAAATCATAATTTCCTGGTGCCGCATCTTAACGGAGAGCCTTACAGCCACAAACCTCCGCTTTTGTTCTGGTTGATCAATGCCGGCTGGTGGCTGTTCGGCGTCAATGAGACGTGGCCGCGCCTGTTACCGGCGTTGTTCCAGCTCGGCAGTATATTGCTTACCGCAGTCATCGCGAAACAGTTATGGCCCGGCCGGCCTGATATTATGCGCCACTCGCCTTTGATTCTGATGGCTGCCATGTTCTGGGCAATTTATACCACCGCCGTGATGTTCGATTATCTGGTGGTATTTTTTGTGATGTGCGCCGCCATGGGAGTCATACATGTCTGGAAAAATAACGCCTGGATTTCCGGCTGGCTTCTGGCGGGTGTGGCGATCGGCCTGGGTATCCTGGCGAAAGGTCCAGTGGTGCTGGTCTATGTTGTGCCGCTGGCGTTGCTCGCGCCGTGGTGGATGGAAGAAAAATCCGGTTCATGGCTGAAATGGTATATAAGTCTGGCGCTGACAATTGCGCTGGGCGGAAGCATCGCGCTGGCCTGGGTGTTACCCGCCGCGGCCAGTGGTGGAGAACAATACGCGGGACAGATTCTGTGGAGTCAAACCGCGGAACGCTTGGTGCATTCGTTTGCGCATGAAAAGCCAATCTGGTGGTATGTGGCGATCGGCCCATTGCTATTAATGCCCTGGATTATCTGGCCAACACTCTGGCGGGCGCAAATAACACTTTACAAAAAACCAATTGACGCGGGAGTGCGTTTTGCAATTGCGCTGCTGTTGCCGCAATTTATTCTGCTTTCCCTGATCAGCGGCAAACAGCTCCAGTATTTACTGCCGTTGTTTCCGCCTCTGGCCTTGTTGTTTTCGCGCTCGCTGTTCAGAGAAGATTTTACGCTGAACATCACGCAACGTTTACAGCATCCGCTGATTCCGGCGCTGGTAATTGCCTTAGCGGGTATCACGCTGCTTGTTCTGTCGTGGTCCACTGATCTGCGAATGCGTTATGAGTGGTATTCCGGTATTTCGCCGGCGTGGGGCGTTTTCCTGCTGGCAGTTGCCGCTGCGGGTTACTTTATGCGGCAACGTTCCTTGCAACATGCTGTGGCGGTGATGTCCGGCAGCGCGATTGCAATATGCCTTGTGTTTTATCTGTCGGTAATACCAACGTTGGCGCCTATCCTTGATTTGCAAAAAGCGAGTCAATATGTTGCAACCCTGCAGGCAAACAACATCCCGGTTGCGCATATCAGCCGTTATTCCGGCCAATATCATTTCCTGGGCCGCTTGCACCAGCCGCTGCAGTCTCTCATTTACAAAAAGGATGCCGTAAACTGGGCGAAGCAGAATCCGCAGGGCAGAATCATCGCTTATTATTATAAAAATGAAAGGCCCGGCTTCGAGAGAACCATACCCGGCTATCATCAGCCTTACCGGGGCGGTCATATGGCGATTTGGCATAGCGAAACTCTATTGACGGTTCCGGAAGTTTTACAGCTGGCGCATTCGAACTAGCGCTACTTATAATGTTATCGTTTGCGTTGTACTAAATGCCGCCATGAGGCGCGGCCTTTTCTCCGGTATCAGCCGCCAGCAGCTTCCGGTCCCGGAAAATAAAATATAAATTCCTGGCATAGATAAATAATCCCATGGCCTGCCCCAGGATAAACACGGGATCCTGTTTGTAAAGGGCATAGCTTAGCAAGGTGATTCCTCCCGCTATGCTGAAATACCAGAAAGCAACGGGAATGATACTCTTTTTCTGTTTTTCACTGGCAATCCACTGCGCGATGAAGCGCATGGAAAACAGGGCTTGTCCGGAAAAACCAATGACCAGCCAGATAATTTCGGTGTTAATCATCACAATACCTCCTGAGCGTTTACGTTGCAGGGGCGCCTTTGCAGCCATAACACGCCCGCCATATCCACTATCCCGACCCATAATCTGTCAAACAGGCCGTATTTCGAGACGCCGGCGGTTCGTGGCCGGTGATTGACAGGCACGTTGATAACCTTACCGCCATTACGTTGCACTAACGCGGGTAAAAAACGGTGCATGTGGTTGAAATGTGGAATGCTTAGAAATGCTTCCCTTGTGAATAGCTTTAATCCGCAGCCGGTATCCGGCGTTTGATCATGGAGCAAACGGCTTCTGACGCCATTGGCGATTTTTGACGATACCCGCCGCAGCCAGGTGTCACGGCGCTTTTGGCGCAATCCAACAATCATCATGAGTTGCTTTCTATCGGCAATGCTGTCCCGGGCGGCGAGAAGTTTTGGTATATCGGCGGGATCGTTCTGACCATCTCCGTCCAGCGTGGCAATCCACTCGGCGTGGGCAAAACTCACTCCTGTTAAAATGGCGGAACTTTGACCACTGTTTTTCTGGTGATGAATGATGCGTAATTGCGGGTAGCACGCTTTTAGTGCAGAAAGCCGGGCTGCGGTGTTATCAGTGCTGCCATCATCAATGATGAGAATTTCATACGGCAAAGCCGGCTGAAGGGTATTAATGATTTCTTCAACCAGTGGAACGATGCTCTCCGCTTCGTTGTAAGCCGGTACCACGATTGAGAGCTGGGGTTGCTCCATGGTTAAATCCTCACGGAAAGTATTTCATTGTCTGGAATAATATGTTGCAAGTTTATTAATTAACAGAAGGCAATGAATTGATATATGTCTAAAAGTTGATGGTTTTCTTATTTGCGCTCCATAGCCACGCGGCCTTGGCCGCGGCCATGGAGTGGTCATTGGCTTGGCAAGGGAAACTGATGACGTGTCATTTCGAGACCAGTTTGATTTGTTATTGAATTTTCAGGGGCGCCCAATAAATCATCTGATCACCCCGAAATTGAGTTTTGTGCGATGATGCTACGGGATTGAAGGGTGGAGAGGTAATTCCCGCAAATGAGTATTCACTCGCCTTTAAGATTTAATGCAATCAGGCTTAGCGCGATCTATGAGGCTGTGAAAGTATACTGAAATACACCAAAATACCTGAATTCGTTGGTTGCAGCGAGCTCCGCGAACCGCAACAATCCAGCGGTTACGATGCCTGCTATGGTGCGCTTCGCGCCTCAGCGGCACCCTACAATGAATACTTTTACAGTCTCTATGTACACCAGGAAAGTCTGGCGCGAATTATTTTACAGTTAAACAATTGGCCGTTAATTAAACAATGTTAGTCAGCCACTAATATAGTTTATAGTTGTTGGATTCAAATTGTTAGATTCGAAAAATAACAAATTTAAGATAGACTTGGATAGATGGAAAATGGGTGGACGGATTTCCCCCGATTGCCTGATTGGTTGCTAACATAAGTGTTTACCTTAGCGAATCCGCCGCTTGTGGCGGGAAAAAAATAAAGTGAGGATATTATGAAATTATTACCTGGTATTGTTTGTGTTGCTGCGCTGGCGCTGCCGGTGTTTTCCGTTATGGCCGCTGATGAGAAACCCGCTGCGAGAACAGAACGGGGCGGCCCTTGCATGGAGGATGTTAAACGGCTTTGTCCTGAAGCAAAAACAAAAGAAGAAGTTCAGGCATGTATGAAACAGCACAAAGACGAGTTGTCTGACGCCTGCAAGGAAGTGGGCAAAAAAGGCGCTGATTTTCTTAAAGCGTGCAAGGATGATATTAAAAAATTGTGCAGTAATGTGGAGCGTGGAGGCGGACGGATTTTGCGCTGCCTGAAAGAGAATGAGTCATCATTGTCGGAATCATGCCGTTCCGCAATACAAAACGCGCAATAAATAGTAAGTCAGGAAGTAAACGCGTTTGTCATGTGTTCCTCAGCCTGGCGCAAACCGAGTTGCGTTCCTAACCGTGAGCGGTTAGCGCCGGGGTGATGCCAACAATCAATCAATCAATATAAGTCAAACTGGCGACACTAACGGCTTAGCCTCGGAACAAGTAATCCCGCCGGTAAAACTGTTTGTATTGTTCACAGACTTCAGGGTAATAATGATTGAGAATGTCGCACGGCTCAAAAAACACTTCACCGAATTCCGCAAAAAATTCCGCCAGTGACGAGGTGGCGTATCCAACAATAGGTGGGTCATTACACACGATTTAAATCATTGAAACTCCCAATCATATTTGAGTTGCCAATGATAACACACCTGGAATAGTATTTACTTCCGGTGTATAGAGGTATTGCAAAAGATAAGAAAAAACCTTGTTGTATGCCGCACTGATACATGGGTTTTTAACCTGTCCCAGCACACTTCCATAACCAATCCCTAGGCATGGTCTGGATTGCGGATCAATTTTTTATTCCGCATAGACTGTTGTGCACCGTGTGAAATGGAAATATGAAAATTTATAAATCCAGGAGGATATATGTGCTTGAAGAAACAATCGGTCACCACGGCGATGGTGTTTGCGCTTGGCATAGGATCTGTTTTGCCAGGCTATGCGAATCATGATCGTGGTGGTGGCGGCAAGGAAATTACGCTTATTCACATGGGGGACCTGCATGGTCATACCATTCCGCGCCCGAATTTGCGCAGCGATGGCGATGGCCGCATGGAAGGTGGTTTGGCGCGCATGTACACAGAAATTAAAAAGATTCGCGATGATAAGGATGGCAGTTCGCTGCTGATCAATACCGGCGATACCACCCAGGGTTCCGGTGAAGCGTTGTATACCGAAGGCCAGGCGATGCTTGATGTGGTTGACATGTTTGGCATCGATGCATTTGCCCCTGGTAACTGGGAATATGTGTACGGTCCGGATCGCTTCAAGGAAGAGTTCGGAGAAGGCACAGGTAAGAATGGCGCCGGCAACCGCTGGGGCGCGCTGGCCAGCAACTTGTACGTGACCGCTGCGACAGATAGCTCCGGGATCTACATCGATGACCCTGAAGCGACCGATCCCTCGTTTGTAACCAGCACGAATACCGAAGGCAAAATTCCAGCTACCCTGGCACGCGTCCATACGTCGGATCAGTACAGCGCGTGGCATGCATGGTACGCGGAGAAAGGTGAACGCATTTTACCACCCTATGCCATCAAGAAAGTTGGCAAAGTGAAAGTGGGTATCGTTGGCTGTACCACGCGCCGCGGCCCGCAGGTTGTCGGCAAATGGGTGGTGCAAGGCATCGAGTTCAGTGACTGCACCAAGGAAGTGCCAAAGTTTGTCGCTGAAGTGCGCGCGCAAGAAGTTGACCTCGTGGTATTAATAACCGAAATCGAAGTCGGCGCCAATATTCAAATGGTCAGCACGTTCCCCGACCTGGATGGTGACAATCACATCGATGTGATTTTGAACTCCGATATGCATGAGGAAACCGTGCGTCCCGTCGAAATTCCGAATTTAAGCCGCAGCGCCGTCACCTTGTTATTGGAAGAGGGCCAGGATGGCACGATGATCAGTGAACTGGAACTGAAAATTCGCGATAAGAAAATTGCTGACTGGGAATTCAAGTCCCATCGTATTCATGACCGTATCAAGGAAGACAAAGCCGTGGCGAAAAAGGTCGCACAGGTTCGCGCGCCTTTTACAACGGCTTTCGACGCCAGTATCCCATGTAATGATGCCAGTCCCTACTGGAGCAAGTTAAACGAAAGCTGCCTTGTGGGATCACTGGATCAGGTGGTGGGTACGACGCAGAAAGCCCTGCACCGCAGTGGTTATACTGATGAAGCCAAATATAGCAACGACCCGGACGCCATGCCGGCCGCCGTCGAAGGCAGTTCGCATGACTGGATTGCCGATGCGATTCGCTGGTGGACGAAGGCTGATCTCGCAACCGTGCGCGGCTTCCGTTATGGCACACATGTAAAACCCGGTCCTATTACACGTAACGATCTTTACCACTTCGTGCCGCTCGCTGCACGCGTGGGTAAAGCGGGTAAGATCCACGCCAACCAGTTGCGTAACCAGGTGGACAACTCTTCACTGGCCGTATTCAGCACTAATCCGCTGGACACTACCGTGAAAGACGCTCCTTACAATAACGAAGGTTGGGCCGGTGGCTGGATGTTTGCCTATAGTGGACCAACTTTAAAATTCGATCCTTATTGGGTGCGCCGGGGGCCGGATGGACCCTACTCTGGTGACTCGCGTTCGCGCGCTATAACGGTAACGCTGCCGTGCGATCTCTTGCCGAGCGTCGCCTTGACCAAAGATGATCCGGAGAATCCGGGCACGCTGGTTTCCGAAAAAACCGCGTGCGAACACACCGGCCTGGGAAGTGCCGTTACCATGCTCAACAACGACGACACATCGGAAAGTCCATTGGAAGCAGGACAACCCGGCGCCTGGACTGCGGCCTGGAAGGCGCAGGTTATCCCTTCCGGTAATGTGTATTGGGATTTGGCAATCGACGATGAGACCGGAGCCTGGTCATCGGCAAATGGCCCCGGTGGTCATAACAAAGAAAACCATCGGCCGGTGATGGATGTTGCCGGGTACTATTTCTCAAAAGCGCCGTATACCCTTAATAACTGTCCGAACTGTAATCCGCGTGGAATGGAAGCCGTGGTGGCTGGCGCTGCTGAGATGGGTGCGGGCGCCCCTTATCTTCTTCCGGTCAACATGGATCCAGCGACAGGCCGTGCGATGCTGGACGATAGTGGCCGTCCCAAGTTCAAGCGCGATTCGATAACCAACGCCATTATCTGGACGACAGACGCGGACGGCAATCCGATTGCGCCAGTGGTTGATGGTGATCCGATTGATCTGACCGTGGTGTTGGAAAAGTATCTGCAGGCTCCAGGCGCTGAAGGTCCGGAATACACTGCCTATGACAGTGATCGTGGCCGTGGTCCCGCCAATCCGGCAGCGCACCGTGTAAAGATGATCAGGGATCTGCCGGGCCGTGAATACTTCGGCGGCATTCCCGTCATGCAGCCCTTGTGCGGCGTAGTAGCAAGCTACTTCAGCAATCCACCCAGCCGCATTATGCCAACCCCGGACTCGCCGGCCACACCATTCCCGGAGTGTCCACAGTAGTGTAAATTAAAAACAACACTCGCTGCATATTGTTGCCAAAAAAGCCAGACGTATTACGCGTCTGGCTTTTTCTTTCCAGTGGATAAAATTTTAATCCGGCAGCCTGACGATAGGATCCTGCCGGTAAAACTGTTTGAATTGTTCGTAAACCGCGGGGTAATAGTGATTGAGAATATCAGGCCGCTCAAAAAACACTTCACTGAATACCGCGAAAAATTCCGCTGGTGAGGCGGCCGCGTAGCTGTCAATTGGAACATCGTTCCAGGTATTCAAACGGTTTTGAAAATCATTGTAAGCTTCGGTTAGCGCTGTGACCCATTGGCTAACGTCCATATTCCGGTGTAATGGGGGAAAGCCATTGGCATCACCGTTCAGCACATCGAGTTTGTGCGCGAATTCATGTATCACCAGGTTATAGCCATCGATTACGCCCGAAAGTCTGGCACCCTCCCAGGATAAGATCACGGGACCTCTGTGCCACGACTCACCGCTCAGTACCGACCGGGCGCTGTGCTCAACGCCAAATTCATCAACAAAATTTCTTTCCGGTATAAATTGCGCGGGATAGACAATCACCGAAACCCAGCCGCGGTACCAGTCCAAACCGAGATTCAGGACCGGCAGGCAGGCCTGCAAGGCGATCGTTAATTTCATTTCACTGGTAAGTTCAAGACCGCGCGCGCCTTCCAGGGATTTTTCATGCAGAAACAAGATCGCCAGCCTGGTGAGCCGGGCCTTCTCGTCTTTAGTCAGCCGGTTTAACAACGGCAGACGCGCAAAGGCTAGTTGCCATTGCTGACCAGTAACGGTGGAGCGGCGGATAATGCGTTCCTGCCACCACCTGGCGATGAGGGAAAACATGATGGTTACATAATGCCGGTTTTCATTTATTGCAAGTATTATTGCAGTATATATGCAAGTCCTGTCGCAAGAACTGACAATAAAACTAAAACATCATCTAACACAAAAACTCAAATACGGCTAACGCAAGCGCTGTCGCAAACAGTGCCGCAAACTTACATGCCTTCACGCTGCCGGCGAAAAAAAGGGTGAAAACTAAAATGGTTGGTGATCTGCCATTGACTAAAAATAATCCAAGCCTTATCAGATTCTTCCTCTACCCGTTAGTGTCTGACAATGAAATAGACAGCGCTACGCAATTTGCTTATTGAACAAACGGTGTCAAAGTTCGTTGATTTTACGTCACAGTCTCGCCGGATGTGGGTATAGAAAACACGCACAGAAAAATAGTTGCAGTATTTGTCAACCCAATTGAATCACGGTTTTTTAGTCATCTGTGTTAGGTGGCGAACCTGGTTGCTGCGCAAACTTGACGCGCGTCAAATTCAAACTAAAAAGCTGTAGAAATTCACAATGTGTCAGAGCAGTTTGCCTTTGCGTGTGCTAAACATTCCATATCAGTTTTGATCTGATAAGCCATTCGGCTCGAAGTTTGTTCCGGCGGCTAAAAAATTTCCATCCAACATTAGCCAGGCCAAGGAGGGAGTCATGAATATCCATGAATCGATTCGGGTTGTAACTTTTAGTACATTTGTTTCCTTATTGATCTTCTGCAGCTCTGTTTTTGCCGCTGATGACTATTACAACGAAAGCGTCCCGCCGCAACCCAAGGCGTTCTATGATATTAATCTGACCAATCCGGTGACCATGCGGGATTTTCTCTGGGTGATTGATTCAACGTATGACTTATTGATCCAAAAAGGAACCCCGCCAGCAAAAATCCAGTTTGTGGTTTCTTTAAGAGGTTTGTCGGTGGCATTTGCAACGAATGAATTTGGCATGGGAACTCCGGATGAGCAGGTGGGAATAGAAATCCGGGGATACCTGAATTCCCTGCTGGATAAAGGCGTGAGAATCGAGGCCTGCATTATCTCCTGTGAATGGGTTGGCGTGGATCCGGCCGACCTTCTGGCCGGAGTTATTGTCATCGACAATGCGTTCGCCTCGTCGATCTGGTATCAAACCAAAGGTTATGCCCTGATTCCAATACATCAATTGCCGTAACAACCTGTGTTGAGAGTTAATCCAAACGCAGCGAACGGGTGCAATAATTTCGCTGGCTGCCTGATTCCATAGGAAGGAGAATTTGAGATGGCTATTAAAAGAATGAAATTTTTATTGCTGGTTTTTGTTACGATAGTTCTATTACCCCCTGCTGCCATTGCGGACCGTTTGTTAAACCTGAATCTAGTGGTGCAAATGAAAGGTCGAGGCGGTTTTGAGATTCCACCGGATGATATCGCACAACTGTTACCACAGGGTGCGGGAGGATGTTTTGTCACGGACCTGGCAGATCCTGATACCAGCTGGATTATAGGCAAGGGTTACGATTGTTTGTTGGGCGCGCCTGTTTTTGTTGGCGGCGAAGGTGGATTTACCATCGAGACGGCTTATGTTATGGATATTAGAAACATGGGCGCTATCGTAACCGTGAACAATGTAACCGTGCAGCCCGCGCTCGATGCCCCGCCGGAAGAAACCGGCATCACGCATATCGTGGGTGATTTTCCCGCCGGGCCAACGATCTATAGCGGTTCGCGCCGGTTTAAAAATTCCGAAGGATCAGTCAGGGTTTCCGGCGGCAATGATTTGCGGGAGCTTGATCTGACAAGTCCGGAAACATCTTTTATCACGTTCGACTATTTGTTTGTTGTGTCGTTTCATAAATGAGAAGTGAATATAACCGCTGTGAGCACAACATAATGAGGAAACAGGAAAACCGGGCCGCGGCAAGCCGGCGCCGCTGATTATTGTTGCCCATGGTAACCGTTACTGGCGCGGTGAGTGGTGCGGGCTTTAAATTATCAAAACTTTAAGGAATCTCTGATTAAATTATAAATCCCCCCTCCCTTTGAGGGTGTCGCAAAACTCATTTTGAGGATGACATAAGATATACTAGCAAAAACTTACCCTGTAAGGATCTTCGATGCCAGAAAAAATAATTAAGCGGCCG
>JAKEGK010000287.1 GCA_022627515.1 Gammaproteobacteria bacterium | reverse complement strand
TGGATTTCCATCGGTTTGCTCCTTCATTGTGTGATCTTGGGGGAGCGATGGTAGCGCTAGGTTTCGACGGTTAAAATAACGTGCTCGATTGGACGCTTACACACCACCAGCAATTAATGCCGCATAAAATAATCAGCACTCCACTACATGTAATCAGTATGCGGTGCTGGAAGTATCCCGGTCTCTAGTGTGCTTGCACTAACAGCGCTTTACACACAGTAAATTGAAAATGATGACTATTCGGAACGCCGGGCCGTCGCCATATGTCCGGTAGTGAGATTATCCCGGCAATAAGCTATGCTTGGCGTATGATACCTACCCGCCGTTATTTTATTGCCACGTTGGCGCTGCCGCTGTTGATTGTGCTGATCGGTGTTATCTATGCCGTTGTTTTTACTCACGCCACCGCAGGCAATATCAGCATGCTAATGACGCCTTATTGCTGCTTCTTTGTGTTTATGTTGTATTGGTCGCTTAACCACGCGCCCAAACAGATACGACGAGCCGCGTACCGTGCGCCGCTGATTTTTCTCGCATTTCAGTCCGCATATCTGATTGTGGAATATGTGGCGGGTGTATCGCCGGCCAGGGACCTGGTGGGTCTGGCGGGGTTGCTGAGCATCGTAGCGGTCTACGTGATTATAGTGGGCTATCTATATACTCTGATTATGGAGCAGGGATATTTTTCCTACCTTGAGCACAAGCGGCATCTGCGATCCGCGAATACCAGACTGCGTTGCTGAGTTCGTCAAACAGCAGACGCTTACTGATTACCTGATTTCCGCTCGATTTTGGCTTCTTTGCGAAGAGATCCGATATAGTCTTCGATTTGCAGGTTTTGCACCCGCATTTTTAACTGCTCCCGCATTTGTTCATAGGGGGGAGGCGGAACTTCCCGGGAATCTTCACGCAATATAACGTGCCATCCAAAATCAGTCTTGACCGGCGTCTTGGTGTATTCACCGTTTTTCAAACCTTCAACAGCCTTGCCGAAAGATTCCACCATTTCATCCGTCTTGAACCAGCCCAGGTCGCCACCGCCGTGAGCCGCGTTGGGTTCAATGGACTTCTTTTTTGCAAGTTCAGTAAAATCCGCGCCCTTGCCGATTTCGGCAATGACGGCTTTCGCGTCGTCTTCTTTTTCAACTAATATATGCCGCGCCTTGTATTCCGTGGTTGCCATCTGAGCCTTGTGTTTTTCGTATTCCTTTTTCAATTCTTCATCGGAAATTTTTGCGGCTTCGGTGACATTTTTCAGCATGGCGCCCGCCACCACGTTTTTACGCAATAAATCCATTTGCGCCTCGACGTCCGCATTTTTATCGATACCGTTTTTCACGGCGTCCTGATAAATCAGTTCCCGGTTGATCAGTTCCTCGATCATCATCTGAACTTGCTGTTTCTGGGAAATATTGTCGATAAGACCGCGGCTCTTCTGATACGCTTTTAACATGCTTTCGGTGATTTCTTTGCTATTTACCACGGCGATGACGCCGTCTTTTTTCTTTTCTTCCGCGGCGACCTGATTTGAAATCAAAACAAGACAGGTTAAGGCTAGTATGGTTTTAGCAAGCTTCATCGGGAATGTCCTTTCGTATTTGGCTTTTGCAGTTGGCTTTCGTGATCAGCTTTAGCAATTGGCTTTTGTTAATGTCGATAAATATTAAGGCAGTACTTTTTTAAATGGCTTGACGGTGACCTGTTTATAAACACCGCCTGCAACATAAGGATCTTCACTGGCCCATTGTTTGGCCTGCTCAAGCGAATCAAACGCCGCGATAATCACGCTGCCGGTAAAACCGGCTTCACCAGGGTCCTCGCTGTCGATCGCCGGATTGGGCCCGCAGATCAGAAGGCGGTTTTCCCGGTTGAGTTGTTTCAACCGCTCGAGGTGAGCCGGCCGGGCAGCCAGGCGTTTCTCCAGGCTGTTATCAATGTCTTCGCCAATAATTACGTACCACATTTTAGTTTAGGGAACCTCTGATTATTTCTTTCTGCCTTGAGAAAGAGGCCCAATGTGAGGGTGTAAGCACTTGAAACTTTAACCCTCCCCCTAAGCCCCTCCCTGAAAGGGAGGGGGGATTTATAATTAATCAGAACGTCTTTAATTTTAAACTGTTTAATTCCAGCCTATTCATTTTCTACATTGGAAGTTTCCATATGGCGGGACATGTAGACAGCCTGGACAATAACAAACAGGATGGTTAATCCCATCATGCCGAACAACTTGAAGTTAACCCAGGTATCGGTGTCAAAATTATAAACCACGAACAGATTGACGATGCCGAGGGCGATGAAGAATATCACCCAGCTCATGTTCAGTTTCAGCCATACCGCGGCGGGTAGAGTCACGCTTTTGCTCATCATGCGTTCGACGATGGTTTTGTTGCCAATGAATTGGCTGCCGAGAAATACGATGGCGAAAATCCAGTTGACGACGGAGGGTTTCCATTTAATGAACGTTTCATCATGCAGCAGAATCGTCGCACCGCCAAACACGGAAAGTATTGCCAGCGTGATGAGATGTGAGTTTTCAAATTTTTTATGTTTTACCCAGTAAGCGCCGACCTGGATAAACGACGCTGCGATGGCCACGGCCGTGGCGACGTAAATGTCATAGACTTTGTACGCAACAAAAAACAACAGAACCGGGAAAAAATCGACCAGGAATTTCATAATCGGTATTAACTCTTACTTGGTTATTTAAAAATCTGATTGTTCAATATTATTGGTTCTAAGATGAATATGATCTTTTAAAACCCAGCCGGGTTACATGGCATTATGGAGCTAGGACAGATAACCGCTGTTTAAATTCAAAATTCCGGTTTAATTTCAAAATGCGGCAACAATTTAGCATATTTAGTGTCTTCTAAACAGGCTGATTTCACGTTTTTATCCAATTTCGGCTACAGATTCGCAAACCAATATCGAGTACCATTGTTTCCCCATGCCGCTGATCTACGATTTACACGCCCATTCGATCGTTTCCGATGGTTCGCTGACACCAGCGGAATTGGTGGCGCGCGCCAAACTCATGGGGGTGGATGTGCTGGCGTTGACTGATCACGATGCAACGGATGGCCTGGCTGAAGCCGGGCAGGCTGCCACGGAGCAAGGCATAATATTGGTGCCGGGCGTGGAGGTGTCCGTTACCTGGAATGGCGCGACGATTCATATTATCGGCCTTGGCATTGATCCGCAGTGTGCAGCATTGCAGGAAGGATTAAAAAAGCTGCGCGAGTTCCGCAAGTGGCGCGCCGGAGAAATTGCGCGGCGCTTGAGTGCCAAAGGCATTGACGGTGCGCTGGAAGGCGCGGAGAAATTCGCTACCGGCGCGTTGATCAGCAGGACCCACTTCGCGCGTTTTCTGGTGGAAAATGGTTATGCCAGGGATATCAGGGATGTTTTCAAACGCTATCTCGTGCACAACAAACCTGGTTATGTACCCGGCCAATGGGCAACTCTGGAAGAGGCGGTAAGCTGGATTAATGCGGCGGGCGGGCAGGCCGTGGTTGCTCATCCGGGGCGCTATCGTTTAACGGCTTCCAAATTGCGCCAACTCCTCGCGGAGTTTAAAGCATGTGGCGGCGCGGGATTGGAAGTTGTGTCCAGCGCTCATTCGCAAAGTGATTGCTTGACCATGGCGCGTTATTCCGCGCAGTTTGATTTCCTCGCCTCGCGTGGTTCCGATTATCACGGTCCTGAACATATCTGGGTGGAGTTAGGAAAAATCCCGCCGCTTCCTGTAGAATGCCAGCCGATCTGGCATAACTGGCAGTCACACGTGCCTGTATAGAAAGACTGTCACACTGATGTTCTATTGTGTTCCCTCAATTGCGTTGCTGCATTGATCCTGTGAATGAATTTGAACAGAATTGGTCTGGCATTAATAACGCATGGAAAACTGCTTCAATGACCGCGAAACAACTAACTATACATCCGGATAATCCTCAGCTGCGCCTGATCAAACAGGCCGTGGAGGTGCTGCGTGATGGTGGAGTAATTGTGTATCCCACCGATTCGGCGTACGCATTGGGTTGCCATATTGGCGACAAAAACGCGATGGAACGTATCCGCCGCGTTCGTAATCTCGACTCTAAACACGACTTCACCCTGGTGTGCCGCGATTTATCGGAAATTGCCACGTACGCCAAAGTGGGCAACGCGCATTACCGGTTGATGAAGAGTCTCACGCCCGGACCGTACACGTTTATCCTGCCAGCTACCCGCGAAGTGCCGCGCCGTTTGCAGAATCCCAAGCGCCGCACCATTGGCCTGCGGGTGCCGGATCACGCTATCGCCAAACAGATTCTTGAAAGCCTGCAGGAACCGGTGATGAGTTCAACCCTGCTTTTACCGGGTGATGAACTGCCAATGGCGGATCCGGAAGAGATGTTTGACAGGCTCAAACATCAGGTGGATCTCATCATCGATGGCGGTTTTTGTGGTATAGAACCCACCACGGTGGTGGATCTGGTGGAAGCTGAACCGGTCGTGGTGCGTCAGGGCAAAGGGGATATCTCTCACTTCATCGAAACGCAGAATCATTAGCTTAATGATATCGGTGCGAAATCTGCACTTCTGTTTGACGCAG
>JAKEGK010000286.1 GCA_022627515.1 Gammaproteobacteria bacterium | reverse complement strand
AGTATCTGGCGCATAGCGGTGCGATAGCTGTGCTTGGTCTTACGCGGTCACTATTAGCTGAAAAACCGGCGGTAAAATCTTCGCCAGAAACCGGGATTGGACAAAATAGACAAAAAGATTCATCACATAAAATTCACACCAGCGCCGGACGCGAATAAGGACGCGAAATGAAATAAATGATGGCTTAGTGATATTGATCATTGTTGTGTTCAATAGAGTCATCCAGTATGACTTATTCGGAAAAATACTTATAAGGGAGGGTGACGGCCGTGCCGGTAAATCCGATAACTGATCCCTATGTATTAGAAGGCCGCATTGTTACGATGGGGCCGCAAGGCATTGTCAAGGATGGCGCCATTTATATCAAAGACGGCCGCATCGAGGCGGTGCAATCCGCCGGTACGCCGGCGCCGGCCGGTTTTACCAACGCGCATCGCCTGCGCACCGGCGACACCATTTATCCCGGCTTGATTGAGTTGCACAATCATCTTTCCTATAACGCAATACCCTTATGGGATGTGCCGCAAAAATATGCCAACAACGGGCAGTGGCGTGGCACCGACGGCTATCAGCGTGAAATCACCAAACCCGCTCAAGTGCTCGGCGGCACACCGGGCGTGGTTGAATCGCTGGTGCGGTTTGTTGAAATGCGGGCGTTGCTCGGCGGTGTTACCACAACGCAGGGCATATCATTATCCTCGGAGCCTGGTATCAAACGTTATTACAAAGGACTGGTGCGAAATGTAGAGCAACCCATGTATGCAGAATTACCTGCCGCGGACACCAATATCGGTAATCCGGTGTCGGGAAAAGCCGCGGAATACCTGGCGAAACTGAAAAAGAGCAAGTGTTATCTGCAGCATCTGAGTGAGGGTGTTGATGATGTGGCGCGGGGGTGGTTCTTGCGTCTCAAAATGGATAATGGCAACTGGGCGGTGAATGAAGCTTTCTGCGGCATTCATAGCACGGCTTTGTGCGAAGCGGATTTGCGCATCATCGCGGAGAGTGGCGGTTCCATGATTTGGTCGCCCTTATCCAATTATTTGTTGTATGGCGCCACGGTTGATTTGCAGGCAGCCAGAAACGCCGGGATTAAAATCGGTTTGGGATCTGATTGGGCGCCAAGCGGTTCGAAAAATCTGTTGGGTGAATTAAAAGTGGCGTGGCTTGCGAGTGAGGAACAAGGATCAATTTTTAGTGCGGAAGAACTGGCCGCGATGGTCACTATCAATCCGGCGCAGATTGCCCGCTGGGATGCGCATCTTGGTTCCATTGAAGCAGGCAAGCGCGCGGACCTGGTCGCTATTGATGGTCAGGGTAATGACTATATGCGTTTAATTGAAGCCCGTGAAACATCCGTGACTCTGGTTTTGATTGACGGTATCCCGCGTGTTGGACAACCGCGTCTGATGGATGATTTCGGCCCTGGCACCGAAACCATTAAAGTCGGGCGCTCAGACCGGGTACTCAATCTGGCGCAAGAAGCGGCCGACCCATTGGTAGGCGCGTTAACGCTTACCGAGGCGGTCATGCGTCTCGAAGCCGCCATGGTGAATCTCCCCAAGCTTGCCTCGGATATGGATAGCGCGTTCAGCAATAACTTATATACAGGCAGTACGGACAGTACCGGATCGGTATGGCGCATAGCCTTTGATTTTATTGAAGATGAGGCGATTAGCAATCTGGCGCTTGGGATCGCAGCGCAACCGTTGGCGGCCTATGTGACGCAACCGATGGCATTGGAGAAGATTACGGTAATAGATGACCCGGTTCATTTCAAAAAACTGGTGGCGTCGCGTAATTTGCCGGAATTTATCAGGAAAGGTCTGCCGCCATTATATGGCAAGCGCATTCCCCTGCCGCTCTCCGGAGAATTTTTGGAGAAAACCAAAGAAATCCTGGCGCCGGAAGTGCTGGAAACTACACGGGATCTTGCCACCTTTTTGCGCATGTCCGGCGAGTTGACTCTGGCCGGCCGAAAACGGATTGTGGAACAAGCCATGGTGGTGATCGGGGAAAACTATGTGCATTTGCCACTGAAGCGCGCCATGCATGCAGTGGACCCGTTGCAGCGGTTGCGCCTGTTAAAGTATCAACTCAATGAAGCCATCGAAGGCGAACTGCCGCCGGAGATCGAGTTTCATAATGAACTCAGCCGTATTTTTAATTCTCTGCACGATTTGCATACCGCGTACCGCTTACCTTATCCGTACGAAGGCAAAGTGGCATGGTTGCCTTTCCTTGTCGAGGAAATTTCAGAACACGGGGCTCAGAAATATATCGTGTCGAAACTGGTCGCGGACGCCGGACCTGATACCTTTCAACCCGGGGTGGTCATCACGCACTGGAATGGCGCTCCAGTAAAACAGATTATTCTGAACAACGCGGAACAGCATGCCGGCAGCAACAGCGCGGCCCGGTGGGCCCGCGGGATTAATACATTAACCATCCGGCCTCTGGGCCGCGGCCTGCCGCCGCAGGAAGAATGGGTCACGCTTCGGTATACCGACAACGATGGCAACACACAGGAATGGACCCAGGAGTGGTATATCTTCGAACCAGGCATCAGCGCGAACCGGGTGGCGTTTGAAACGCTCTCCAAGGAAGCGACAGCGGTTGGTTTCGACGATCTGACGGATGATATTCAACAAACCAGAAAGGTATTGTTTGCGCCCAATGTGCCCGCGGCAGAAACAGCAGGATTGACGCCGGCCATGGCAGCGCGCCGCCTGACAAAAGGATCGGCCGATATCACTACCTTGTTGCCGGGTATATTCCGCGCCAGGACCATTGAGCATAACGGTAAGGCGTATGGTTACATTAGGATATTTACGTTCAACGTTAATGATGCGGATATGTTCGTCAATGAATTTGTCAGGCTCGCGGAACAATTGCCGGACACCGGTTTGATAATTGACGTGCGTGGCAACGGCGGCGGTCTCATTTACGCGGCGGAACAGTTGTTACAAGTGTTAACACCGCAGCATATAGAGCCGGAACGCGCTCAATTTATTAATAGTCCGTTGAATCTGGCGTTGTGCCGTAATCATCAACGGTCGTCGCGCTATCCTGGCCTGGTATTGGAGCCATGGCTCCGGTCAATGAAACAATCGGTTCAGACAGGCGCAACTTTTTCGCTGGCGTATCCCATTACACCGGAAGAAAAGTGTAATGAGATTGGGCAACGCTACTTCGGGCCAGTGGTCCTGATCGTGGATCCCTTGTGTTACAGCGCGACGGATATTTTTTCAGCCGGATTCCGGGATCATCAAATCGGCCCCATTTTGGGAACCGGCGCGAACACCGGCGCCGGCGGAGCCAATGTCTGGTCACACCACTTGCTTTCACAACTGATGATTCCGGATCAAATGGCGGAGACTGCTTCTCCATACAAACCATTGCCCCATGGCGCGGATATCCGCGTCGCCATCCGGCGCATGATGCGTGTGGGTGAAAACGAAGGCGATATCATCGAGGACCTGGGTATTGTTCCGGACAGCGTACACCGCATGACACGCGGTGATGTGCTGCAAGACAACAATGATTTAAAAGCCAAGGCAATCAGTATGATTGCCGGCGCCAAGCGCTGCAAATTGGACATAAAAATCAGGGAACGCGATGATGCGTTACCCATCCTGGAATTCACAACAACCAATGTTGACCGTATCGATGCCACGATCGGATCCGTGCAATTGCGTTCACTTTATCCCAGCGCTGGAAAAAGCCGGATCGATTTGCAGCAGGAATTAAGCGAAATGGAAATGGAGACTGTGGAAGTGGATATTCGCGGCTATAGCGCCAACCGGTTAGTGGTTCGCTATCGAAAACAAATTGCTCTGGCTGTTGTCTGAACGCGGATAAATTGATTTAACGGCGGTGTAATCAAATCAGAAGCTGCCATTAGTCACTTGCGATTGCCATGGATATTCACTTTAAAATAGATAAGCGTTTTCATTCGGCCGGTAACCATTATTTGACGGATAAGTCCAAATAAATTCCAGAATTGCGAATTTTCCATTGAGTCCTTGTTGTACACTTTTTTCCGCAAACTTAAACGGGAGTTACACCCCTTGAATATGAACCATTCTGCTGCAATCTCTCCAACTGTATCCGTGCGCCGCGTGCTGCTTTGGTATGGAATCACGATCTTTGTGAGTTCAGCCATTTTGTTAGTGTTGGAGATTGTGGCTGGTCGCTTGATCGCCCCTTATGTCGGAGTTTCCATATACAGCTGGACATCGATTATCGGCGTCATATTAGCGGGGCTGTCGCTGGGTAACTGGATTGGTGGACGCTGGGTGGATAGTGGAGGCAATGAAACCAGCGTGGGAATTGTTTTGCTGCTGGCGGCCGTCTTCAGTATTGCCAGCTTGCTGTCTCTGACCATCGTCGCGCCGCTTTTGCAAAAAAGTGATTTCAATTTAATAAGCTCCAGTTTTATTTATGTCCTGTCCATGTTTTTCGTACCGGCGGCGTTATTGGGGATCGTCACACCCTTATTAACAACCCTGGCGCTACGGCTTGATACACGCGCGGGTCACATCGTCGGCCGTATGCATGCGCTTGCGGCCCTGGGTAGTATACTCGGAACGTTTATCACCGGTTATTGGCTAGTGCAATATTTTGGCACGCGTAAAATCGTGACGGGGAGCGCCATTTGCCTGTTGTTGCTGGCCATACCCTTTTTACGCAAAATCCGCATCAGGCAGGCGTTTTCAATGATTGTTTTGATGGCAAGCGTTCTGGTAATCACGCATGTGCGCGGCGGTTTTAATAATCCCTGTCAATGGGAGAGTAACTATTTTTGCCTGCGCGTTGTGGATTCTTCCAATCCCGAATATGGCGCGGCGAAGGCATTGATTCTCGATCACCTGTTGCACGGCATTAATCATGAAACGGAAGCGGATTTATTAATTTCTCCCTATGTGCACGCCATGGACGAAATCGTGCGCGTTTTTTTTAACGCGGAAGAAGGGTGGGAATCACGCTACTTTTTTGCCGGCGGCGGCGCTTATACCCAGCCACGCGCCGTAAACGCAATGTATCCAAAGGCGCGAGTAACGGTTGCGGAACTCGATCCGCAAGTTACATCAACCGCGGAACAGGCGCTGTTCGTCAACACAGGGAATATGCAGATTATCCATCTTGACGCGCGCGCGGTCTTGCAAAAAAGCCGGCAACAATACGACGTGGTGGTTACGGATGTGTTTCATGATATTTCCGTGCCGTATCACATGGTGACACAGGAATTTGCGCAGACCGTAAAGCGCAGCTTAAGTGATGAAGGGTTGTATCTCATCAATATCGTGGATATCTTTCCCGATGCGAAGCTGGTGAAAAGTTTAATCAAGGCGTTACTACTGGAATTCAAATATGTCGACGTCTGGCTGGATAAGGCCCCTGAAAGTGTCGCGCGCACAACTTATGTTATCTCCGCGAACAACAGCCGCCCCTTACCGGAAATGATTATTTCCCAGCGGGGTTTTGAGCGCCGTTGGCTCCGCATCAATCCGCCATTACTGGCGACTGGCACGCCCATGGAAAAACTCCCCGTGCTTACCGACGATTTTGTTCCGGTCGAGTACCTGCTGGAGGGATTACTGTTCAGTGAAAAGGCGTTGTAAAAGGGGATTTGTCAGAATCCCAATCTCGTATTTTAAATAAAACAAAAAACAGTAAATTGCACTTATCAGATACCTGCGTTCGTATTACTTGCCACCCTGGCGCAGCGGCATTATCGCTGCATCGCTTTGGAATCCATGTGCATCGGTTCAAACTGATCAATTTCAATGTTCCGTCCGGACAGGATCGATGAAAAAACCGGGGCATGTGAAATACCGGAAAACTGATTGCAAAAAATTAGTAATAGCGCGTGTTTTTTTGGTTGTATTCCGATTAAAGCCAGGATGAATTTACTGAATTACTTAATAGCAATGCAAGCTACATTGAGGTTTTCTTAAGACTAAATTATATGACGCTTAAGATTCTTGAGTGGTGAATGCAAACGTTGATCTATGTCAATTTCCGGGCTGGT
>JAKEGK010000285.1 GCA_022627515.1 Gammaproteobacteria bacterium | reverse complement strand
GCTGCCGGTCGCCACGCCCCCCAACGCGATTGTATTTGCCAGCCGCGCCGTTATCATTCCGCAGATGGCTAAAGCAGGATTTGCGCTGAATCTGTTAGGGACTTTGCTGATTACGCTGTTTATAATGATTGTGCTGCCAAAAGTGCTGGATATTGATATCCAGCACTTGCCGAGCGGTTTTCTCGTCAAATAGTGTGTCCCGTAATTGAATCAACTATTAAACTAACGTACTGCTGTCCCACAAAATATATTGCAGTTCAGTGACTGTCTAACGCCAACAGATCTCGGGTATTAAAAATGCCGGTGAGACATGGATTTAAAAAACACGCTGTAAATACATCCCTGTAAGCTCGACGGCGGCATCCTTGCCGCCGACGGTTTTGTAAATCCATGGCTCACCTGCTTCAGCGCTTAGTAAAACCAGTAAATCTCGAAATTTAACCTGGTTATGAGCAACATTTACGGGACAGCAGTGAAGCTAACGATAGTCGTGCGAGTAAGCTAACGATAGCGGTGCGCGGCAATAAATGAGATCGTTGCCGCACGTTACGGGCTAGTCGCGCCATTTGCTAAATACATAATCGTTGTCTTTTTGCGAGGTGTGGCATTCGAAACAGGAGCGTCCGCCATCATTGGTCAAACGTTTATCCGTGCTGCTTTCCGCCCACGCCTCAAAGCCCCAGCCACCGGTTTGCGCAAAGCGTTTTTTGTTTTTTACCATTACACCGACCAGAATCCGTTTACCTTCGGCGCTTGCGTTGTCCTGGGTTACACTTTCCAGCAGATCAAATACAATGACCGAGCCGTCCTTGAACTTGCCGCTTTTAATGCCTGCCAGGCCTTTTTTATTGGCGTAAATATGATGAATCCCCTTGAACGGATTTTCCAGCGGATGGCCTTCATGCAAGGTGAGTGTTTTTATATGTGTCCACTCGCGATAATCCTTTGGGTATTCCACTTTCTCATCCGAAAAGGCCGTGGCACTGATGCACAACGATAAAGCCACACAACTCAATAGCATTCGCTTCATGGTGTTCTCCTTTAAAATATGCAAACAATCTATTCAGGTGAATGCACAGGTGAGGGACAGCCTTCCATTTGCAGGATATAATATCCCTGGCTGCGGATCTGTTGCATGACGTCGGGTTTCGGGCTTTCACTATGACAATACCGGCAACTTTGAAGATCAAACGCATCATCCGGCAGGCCGATAATTGCCAGCCATTGCCTGGCGAACTTTTCCGCATGTTGTCCGCTGTTTTCCGGAACCAGCACATCAAAGTGCAGGATCGCGCCGTCACGTTTTTTTACATAGGTGTCAAATACCGCAATATTCATTTCTTGTCTCCACATGCCCCGGTTATCAGGGCTGTGGCATCAAGCCGGAAGGGATCGTCTGTATGATAAAACATCGTTTGGATCTGCATTATTTGGTTCCTTTTCTTTGCTTTGCTATCACAGCAGATTATTATTCACAGAAATCATGGTTTGAAAAGACGGCACTTTATGGTAAGTCACTTACTTTTTGGTGCAAAATTATGTTTTATAAAGAATTAAAAATATGAACCAGGAAAAGGAAACCAGCGTCGGACGCATGGTGGAATCCATTATCGGCTGTAAATGGTCGCTTTCCGTACTGCATTTAATCCGCAACGGGATTAACCGGCCAGGTGAAATGCAGCGGCAGGTTGACGGTCTGACTACCAAGGTGCTTAACGAGCGATTGGTCAAGCTCTCCAGGTTTGGCATCATCGATAAGGAAGTATTTCCGGAATCGCCGCCTCACGTCGAATATCATTTTACGCCGTTTGGCAGGAAGTTTCTGGAAATCATCGACGTAGTGGAAAAAATCCAGTCTGAAATGAATGAGCACTAGGTTCAATATCGTTAACAAAGGTCAGGAATTAATAACAAGACTATGTCAGACAAGAAACACAAAACATCCGGAAAATACGCGCCTGCCAATACAACAGTCATTGCTGACAGCGAGAACCTTGATCCTGTGTACATCAGTGAATTGCAGTTTGACCGCGCCGCGCGTTATATTGTGGATCTGAAAAAAGGCCTGATCGATTTCCTGAAAAAACCCAAGCGCACAACGATTGTCAACTTTCCTGTCGAGCTGGATGATGGATCGGTAAAAAGTTTTGAGGGTTTCCGGGTTATTCATAACCGGGTATTTGGTCCCGGCAAGGGCGGCATTCGCTATCATCCTGAAGTCACGCGCGAAGAAGTGGTTTCGCTCGCCAAGCTGATGACCTGGAAATGCGCCCTGGTGAACATACCGTTTGGCGGCGCAAAAGGCGGAGTGGTATGCGATCCCAAGGCGTTAAGCGAAGGAGAACTGCGGCGCATTACCCGGCGTTTTACTTCGGAGTTGTTTGACGTGATCGGGCCGCACAAGGATATACCCGCGCCCGACTTATACACCAGCGAACAGACCATGGCCTGGATATTCGACACCTACGATATTCTGCATCCGGGTTATAACAACCGGCCGGTTGTTACCGGCAAACCCATCGAAATGGGCGGGTCCTATGGCCGTATCGACGCCACGGGCAATGGCTGCGTATACGCGACGGAGCGGTTTCTGTCGAAGGCGCTTATTCCGGACCGCCTGGAAATTGCCGGCGCGCGTATCGTAATCCAGGGTTTTGGGGATGTCGGGTCTGTTGCCGCGCGCGCGTTTTATCGCCGAGGCGCCCGGGTTATCGCCGTCAGTGACAGCCAGGGCGGTATTTACAGGGACGAGGGCCTGGACCCGGATGAAGTCGAGCGATATAAGGCGGAACACCGTACGGTGGTAGGCATGCCGGGCACCTTGTCCCTTACCAACGCGGAATTGCTGGAACTGGAATGTGACATCATGATGCCCGCCGCGGTGGGTAACCAGATTCATGGCGGCAACGCCAATAATATAAAAGCCAGGCTGATCGTCGAAGCGGCGAACAATCCCACGACTCCCAAAGCGGATGATATTCTCTACCAAAAAGGCATTTATGTACTGCCCGATATTCTGGTTAACGCCGGTGGTGTTACGGTCAGTTACTATGAATGGGTGCAAAATCAGGCGAATGAACAATGGGACCTGGAAGAGATCACGGAAAAGCTCAAGAATAAAATGTATCACGCGGTTGACGATGTGTTTAGCCGCTGGCAGTCATTTGTCGTGGGCGAGGAACCGGCTGCAACAGAAAACGCAACGGCCAAGCAACGTCCGCATCCGCCGGATTTCCGCACCATCGCGATGATTATCGCCATCGAGCGGGTAACCAAGGCAACCCTGATTCGCGGCATCTGGCCATAAATGTGGCTGCCCTACGCTAGTGCGCCGCGAAGATCAACACTGATATCCTGGCTTCCCGCGAGTCGTGACACGCGTCACACAAAAGATGTGACGCGATCAAGTGCACGTTTATATAAATCACTCGTTAATCTCTATTAATGCACCTTTATGTTCCAGCCGATATAAGAACACGGCTATAAACAATAAAAGAGGTTTAGCGATGAAAAAAACTGGAATTTTCTTCAGTCATATGATGGCATTTGGACTTTCCATGGTGTTACTGGCGGGTGCGCCTCAGGCAAACGCTTTGGATCTTGATATTGGCATCAAAATAGGAGACGGCGTAGCAGAGCCTGCCAAGAGCAGTCCGGCGAAAAGCGGACCGCCGGATCATGCGCCGGCTCATGGTTATCGCGCGAAGCACAGTTACCATTATTACCCGGACGCGCAGGTCTATTTTGATACCGGCCGCGATGTTTATTTTTATCTTTCGGATGGCGCATGGAAGTTATCAGCTGCGCTGCCAGGCAGCCTTAAAGTGAGCCTTGGTTCGCATATCAGTATTGATATGGACAGCGATAAACCTTACACAAAACATTCTGAGCACAAGGCGAAATACCCGCCTGGCAAAATGAAGCAGCAGCAGGCGAAGGCAAACGGCAAAAAGAATAACAAGCACAACTGATGTTACTGGTTTTTGATTCGATGCCGGCATTGGCGGCGATCGCGGATGCCGGTGGTCGAACAAGAGCAGCGGTCAGGGAATACGAATCAGTGTCCGGATTATGGCGCCTGTTAGCTATTGCCTGACTAGCGATTTCAATGAGCTGACAACTTCCGGGCTGTCCCAATGTATGGCGGCGTTGACGCCGTAATGAATTCTGCCGTCGGGGCCAATAATAAAGGTGGATGGAAAAGCCACCACTTTCCAGCGTGCGGACACTTGCCCGGTCTCGTCAAGCAGTACGGGAAAATTCACATCAACCTTTTTTAAAAATTCCAGAATCGTATCTGGGCTTTCCGCGTAGTTAACGGAAATCAGTTCAAAAGGCGCATTCCGCAATTTGTCCCGCAAGCGGTTGAGTGAAGGAATTTCCTCAACGCAGGGCGGGCACCATGAGGCCCAGAAATTAATTACTGTAATCCGCCCTTTATAGTCGCTGCGCTGAAAACGCGTTCCGAACGCATCCTGAAGATCGATTGGATATGGCGGGAATTTACCCTTGAACGGCTTCAACCGGATATCAATGCCGCTGCCCACCGGCTGAAATTGTTTTTTCAAGGGCGCCGGCGCCAGAGGATAGGACATTTTTTCCAGCAGCCGCACAGCGGCTTTAATTTCACGCGGCAAATCCGCGATCGCCTGTAACGATGCCGGGGCATGATCCTCGCTGTAAAACAGTCCGGTTACACCGGGCAGGATTTTCAGCACCGGCTGGCTGCCGCCGGAAACGAGGGTTTCTATCAATTTGTCGACATACCAGCGATTACCGCGCAGCCCGTCCTGAAAAATCATAATAGGGATATTGGCTGCGGAAGCAATGGGAAGATACTCCGGCTCCTCTCCGAGAGAAGGAACCGTGGTATACAGGTCCGGTGAAAACAATATCGCGCCGGCGACATAAGGTGTGCCGGGTTGGCGTGCCTGCCAGGCGCGCACGCCGCTCAACAAAGGAATGGCGCCATAGGACTGCGCAGTCAGGAGAATTTTTTTGCCGGTTGCCTTATACGCCGCCTGTATCAGATCCGCGACGTATTCGCCGGAAAACTCGCGCATCAGCTCCGTGCTGTGCGGAAGGAACATCGCTTCGGCAAGGTCAATTTCCCAGATTTCGATTCCGTTTTCCGCCAGCTGGAGAGCGGCTTGCACGGATCTTTCCTGGACGCTGTAACCGGGTGCGATCCAGATAATCAGGTGTTCACCTTTGGCGGGGTAGCGGGTCAAGGCAAGTTCGGTGCCGTCGCTGGCGGTAATCTGATGTTCCTGGCTTGTGTTATTCGCACCGGCATACACCGGAGTAGTTACCAGGGCGATATGCAGGATGAAGAAGCAATAAAATTTGTTTTTCGTCATGACCAATGAATATCAGATTGGAATACCATTTTGGCGCGGCGCGTGTTTACCGCTATTACCAAATGAATGAGAATGCTGCGAAACTGGCAATGCCAACACGGTTCTGACAGTGGTTTTATGTTTCCATTCAACCGGATTTAATTGCGTTTACTTGCCGCTTGCGAATGCTGGTTCGAACAGGCTACGCGAAAAAAAAGATCCATAAAAAATGTTCGAAACGATTTGAGAATCTGCCTTCGAATTCGATTTATTAAGTATCAACCGGCTAATCGATTTCAACATCCGGTTCCGCCGCAATCAACGGACTGACAGCGGGCAAAGTGGCAAACAATTTTTCAAAATGGCGTTTTACCCGCCCCAGATCCACCAGGGTCATGCCGCTGGAAAAACCAAACCAGGTATACAGGCCATTGAGGTCGCGGAACATTGGCGGCAAATACGCGGGTGGTTTGACCAGCCCTTCCAGGGAATGTTCATAGAGACTGGGCAAATCATCCAGGGTGACTTTTCCGACAAACAGCATGGGCAGAATTTCCGGCACACCGCTGAGAATGGCGCTGCGGATAAAGTTGACGGTTTCCACAAAACCTTTCACATAAGAAAGATCCTTGGTAAAGCAGGCGCCGCCGGTTACCTGGCCGCCGCGGAAAGTGCGCTGCGCGATAATGTAGCTGTCGTGTTCACTGAGCCCGCTGTTTACAAAGTACCGGTAGACTTCGATAAAATCCGCGCCTTTTTCGGCCATGTCGATGGCGACGACCCGGTCGCTGATGCGGCGCGCGCGGTTGGGAAACGAACTGAACGTCAGCGTTTCCATGATTATGGCAAGTCCTTCCTGGGTAGCGGTGATGCGCGGTGAACCCACACTTAACCATGTGGCCCATGGCTGGCGCCGGCCATTCAGCGTGCTGCCCACATGCACCCAGCCTTCATGCACTTCCAGTACTTTTAAATCCAGTTCGGAAAAGCTGGCGTTGCTGTTGATCTTAATAGTGTCTCCACCCGCCGAGGCATCCGAAATGATGCCGTCACTGAGGCAGACTTTGTAGCCGGCGTCGTTGAAGTAGCCGCTGAGTTTTTTTTGCAGAGTATTTACAGCTTCCTGCGCCGAGAGTTTTTTCGGGTAGGGGCGGGCAAGATGCGCCGCGGCTGGCAGGGAAAAAATATGGCACAGGCGTTCACCCAGCTCAATAATCGATTTGCGGTCGCCCCGTAAATGATCCTGCGCACTGCCGTACAACTTCTGACTCAGTGGCAGGAATCCGCTTTTCCCGCGTTGCGCCAGCATGTCGATAACGATACGGTATTGATCCACTGTATGGCGTAATATTTTTCCCAGCGCATCATGTTTGCCCAGGTTTTTATTGATCGACCGCTGCAGTTGTTTGAGCTCATTTTGCTTTGCCTGCGGATCAAAAGACAGGCGTTGCCGTTCGTAATAAGCAGTGTCGATTGGTGGCAAATTACGGGCCCCATTGTCCATAAATTGCTGCTGCACATGACGCGGCCACTTGATGGCATCAAGGATCATAATGGGCCGCTGAATGGCAACCAACTGATCGGACAGGGTTTTCAGTTTCTCACGGTAGGTGTTTGCAGCCATGTACTGATTCAGGAATGGGGATCAAGGTGAGATTACGGATTTTATACTGACTTTATGCACGCTTTCTTTTACGATTTTTTATCGAGCGTTAATAAACAGCGCAGACGGCTTTGCCCGAAACATGCCATGTTGATGAATTCGGGAATGCTAATGGGTACCTGGATATAGTCGATTTCTGATAGCCACGCGCCTTCGTCGGAGATATCCGGATCGTTGACATAGACAAAATGTTCATCCGCATTGGCGACAAACACCCAGTGCGGCGCCTTGTTGCGGTTGAGGCGCCAGGTGCTGATCAGGGCGATAATGGCTTTGCTGCTGCGCAGGATATCCAGCAGTTTGTCGGGTGAGATGTCCTCCACATGCAATTTAATACCGGTTGCTTTAATGCGCGCAATAAAATCGTCATGGACCAGTTCGATCACGGCTTTTTTGTCGGAATCACGCACACCGTCGAGAAAGGGCGGACCGGGTTGATTAATATAGAGTTCAACCTGGAATCCGCGCTGCCAGGCGCTTAATGCAAGGCCGTGCGGCGAACAGCCGCCATGGCCGGATGTCATGAAAATCGTGGTGGCTTCGCGCCAGATTTGCAGTTCTTCCTGCCGCACCATTTCATAGTCCGGGTTAATGGTTTTCATGGCCATCATGAGAGCGGCTGGACCGCAGGTAAAATCGGTGGTCTGTTCATAATAGGGGGTTACCGTGCCCCTTCGTACGAGACCGGCATAGATCCGTTTTTCCATGCGCAGGGCGTCACTGCCATCATCGTAGTAATTCTCAATCATGCCTATTTGGCGGTAGCCGAGTTTTTTATATAAGTGAATAGCAGGCGCGTTGTTGACGTTGACTTCCAGGCGCATAAAAGCGCAAAACCGTTCACGGCCAGCCTGTTCAGCGGCCTCCATGAGCCTCCGGGCAATGCCTTTCCCCTGTTGCTCCGGAATGACGGCAATGGAATACATGCGCGCCAGACTGGTGCCGGTGCGGTACAACACCAGGGTATAACCCACAATCTCGTTATTCAGTTCCGCAACCTTGACGTCGTGGGCGCCGGGACGGATAAAACGTTGGAAACTGCGGCGTGACAGGATATCAGTGGTAAAGCAGGTATTTTCGATTTCCACCAGGCGATCCAGGTCATTTTTGTCAGCGGACCTGATATGTATCTGTTTCATTTTAATATGCCTTGCAGGGCCATGGTGATGACCTGGCCTGCGCGGAACAACACTAGTTCCCGCCATACGTGATCCTTGGGATAGAAAAAATCATGTATCGCTGTAACCGCGGCATGATTGATAGTGCGTTGTTCCAGGTTTTGGCCATAACTATTATGGTAACGTTGTTCCTCACAGGAAACGGTAAGCAATTTTTCCAGGCTGTAGGTGCCGTACTCCAGCGTCACGAAACAACCGCGGCCGCCGATAAGATCATGCCAGAAATAATCGACTAATCCGCTTTTGGGCGGCGAACACGATTCACCCAACAGGGCGGACTGGGCATTGGCGCCATACCATTGGCAAGCGAGGTTAAAACCTGCGCTGCCGGGCTGATGATCATTAATCACTTCACCGTGGCCGTAGGGACCAAGTCCGGTATGCAAATCAATGGCGGCAATGCGCCGGGCGTTCTGCAACGCCGTGGTCCGGCAGGCCTGCTCCAGAACCTGGCGTGACCAACTGGGCGAGGCGCCTCCATAAAACAGGCCATCGGGGTGCTGGTATTGCCCGCGGGTAATCACGGCGTGGAAGTCCTCATGGCCCAGTTTTGATTTCCAGTATGCCAGAGTGTCAGCCACTTGCCTTGATGTATCGCAAAATAAATCTTTGTGAATCAAATCATAGTTTTTGTTCTGAGGTAGCGTGGCATTAAAGTCGATAAAGTTACGATTCAGATCAATGCCTTCGTGGTCATAGCGCCGCAGCCAAGCAAATCCCCATGGATTCAGGGCATGTATAATGATCACCCCCAGTTCCGGATGTTTTGCCAGTTGCTCCGCAAGATAGGGCAGCCAGTGAGACTGGATTGCCGAGCCGGTAAAACCTTCCACGCCGTGGGTGCCGGAAATCAGCACCAGAATGTTTTCAGGTGCTTCATTTTGTCCCAGCCAGAGCCAGTCCAGGTGCAGCGCCTGTCCATTAGGACCGGTTAAGGGGTGACTAAACGTCTGGTGGCGCCGCGTTAGCTGGCCGGAAATTTGCTGCAGGGTTTGCAACAAGTGCTGCCGTGCGCTGGTGTAACTGGCCGGGAAACAGGAAAGATTGATGTTATTTTTCATAATAAGTTTGTGTGCAGTAATAACACAAGGTACGGATTTATCATACAGTGGCGCTGATTGTTGCAACAACAAAAAATATTTGTTGAGAATTTTAGCGCTATTCATGACAATGCGGGCAATCGTATGACTTTTCGGGATACGCTCATGTCGGATTTTTTTGTCGTAGTGGATAACTTAAAGGACTGGTCACCCTATTATCCCAGCCAGGATGTAATTACCTTTGATGACTATTTACACCGTGTTCATAAATCGGATCACGGCAGAGTGCGCGTCATCAATTTGAGCCGGCGTTATAAATATTTAAGCACCGGTTACTATTGTTCACTGCTGGCTGAAGCGCGCGGGCACCATGTGTTGCCGTCGGTGCGCACCTTGAATGACGTGGGCCGTAAGTCGCTTGCCGTTCTGCAACTTGAAGATGAAGATATGGAAAAACAACTGATCAAGTTGCCGGCGGCGGCGGATGGCGATACCCGCGCGTTCCGCTGCTGGTTTGGCGATTGTTTGCAGCAGGAATTACTGCCGCTGGCGCGCGAGGTATTCGAGCGTATTCCCTGCCCGATACTGGAAGTTGTGCTGAATTTCAAGAAAACCTGGGCGATCAAGAGCATCAAACCCATATCGCTGGTTGAATTGACGTCCCCCGAAGAGCAGGAAGCCTTTGCCAACACCTTTGAAAAGTTCAGCAGCAAGATGTGGCGCCGTCCGAAGTCACGCAAAACTTACCGTTATGATCTGGCGATACTGGTTGATCCTGAAGAAAAGATGCCCCCCAGCGATGCCAAAGCCCTGAAGCGGTTTGTGCGAGCCGCGGACCAGTTGGGTATTGCCGCTGAATTCATAGGCAAAAAAGATTATGTGCGCTTGCCGGAATACGATGGCCTGTTTATCCGGGAAACCACCATGGTGGATCACCACACTTACCGTTTTGCGAAAAAAGCGGAAGCTGAAGACCTGGTGGTCATTGATGATCCCACTTCCATTCTGCGCTGCACCAACAAGATCTATCTGGCGGATCTGTTGCAAACCCATAATATTCCCACCCCGCGCACCGAGATTTTGAACAGCACTTCGGAAGAATCCCTGCAGCAACTGGTGAACAGTATCGGTTTTCCGATGGTGCTGAAAATTCCGGATGGTTCCTTTTCCCGTGGCGTGGTCAAGGTGGAAAGCCTGCAGGAACTGGAAAAAGAGAGCAAGGCGTTGATGCAAAAATCAGCTTTGTTGTTGGCGCAGGAGTTTCTCTACACCGGTTACGACTGGCGGATCGGCGTGCTGAACAACAAGCCTTTATACGCCTGCCGTTATTACATGGTGAAAGACCACTGGCAGATCTACCAATACGGCAGTAAGGAAGTCAAGGCCGGCGGTTATGACACCCTGCCAACTTTTGAAGTGCCCAAGCCGGTGCTGGATGTGGCCACCAAGGCGAGCCGCCTCATCGGTGATGGCTTTTACGGCGTGGATATCAAGCAATCGGATGATCGCGCGGTAGTGATTGAAGTGAACGACAATCCCAGCATTGAGTCGGGTGTCGAAGACAAATACCTCGGTGAACAACTTTACGTGGAAATCATGGAAGAATTTTTACGCCGCATGGTTGCGCGCCGGCGCTAGCCGATTACCATCATTCTACCCTCCATGGAAAAAACCTCTGATGTGTACGCCATATGCCAGTGCGGATATTATGATTTTCCGGCGTTGCGTGATCGTCTGGCGCAGGCAAATGGCGCCTCGGTATATCGCAATGTGCTGCAGTTGAACTGGCAGAACGGCGAGGTTTTTATATTTGATTATGGTGTGGCGGTGTTCTGGCGCGTATCAACGATTGATCGGAATGCGTTGCTGGGGGTGCTGAAGGAATTTGCCCGTGAGCCAATGACGGATGTGCTGGACGATGAGTTTACCTATGAACTCAATGCGCCGCAGGTGTCACTTAAAAATGATCATATTACCTTAAACGATGATGACATTTTTTCACGGTTGGCCGTTTCGCATGGTATTGCGCAATCGACCAAGTTGGGCCAGTTTGAATCCAGCGTGCAAAAAACCATTACCTCCACGGTGCATATTCCCGAGAGTATCGCCAGCACAGGCCGGTCCGGTTTGCGGCGCAAGGATCTTGCCAAGCTGCGTGGTTTCCTTTATCTGACCAAAAGCGACGTCTCGCTGCATTTTGATTTACTGGATGTGCCGGAATTCTTCTGGGAGTATCCGGAATTGCAGTATTATTACAGCCTGATTGCTGATTACCTGGAAATCCGGCCCAGGATCGAAGTATTGAACAAGAAACTGGAAACGATCCAGGATCTGCTGGAGATGATTGCCGACGAACAAAAGCATGCCCATTCCTCGATGCTGGAATGGATCATCATCTGGCTGATTGCCATCGATATCATTATCCTGCTGATTCAGGAATTTTTCCTGTAGCCCTCGGCGTTCAAATATATTCCGTACCGGCAAAATCTCCAATCGATATCTGCCGCGTGCATCAGGTTTTCCCCGCTGCGCACTGGAAGCCGTGCTGTCAAATCCTATTCTGGCCGTGGTTTTGCGCCGTTGATACCTGTCAATATGCCATCGGCAATCCCGGAGTAAATTATTACGCAGCAAAATGCGCAGGCGCTGGAGTAAGCTTCCGGTCCCGAACTACGGAGAAGATGATATAGTCATACACTGAACCTGGAGAACAGGTGGATTTTCACAGGAGTTATTATGACCGTTGGCCGTTCGTTCTGGATCACCGCCGCCGCGGTAGCACTGCTACTTGCGGGCGGGATATGGTTCTTCACCGGCAAGGATCAAAAGGATACCGGACCCGCGTATTCCCCGGGCAAGGTATTGCGAGGGGACATTGCTTCCAGCGTGTCCGCTACTGGCACCTTGAGCCCGGTCATAACCGTGCAGGTCGGCAGCCAGGTTTCCGGCACGATTCAACATCTCTACGCCGATTTCAATAGCCAGGTGAAAAAAGGCGAACTCATTGCGCAAATCGATCCGGCCTTGTTTCAGGCGCGGCTGGCCGAGGCGCAAGCCAATCTGACAAGCGCCGAAGCCGCCCGCGATAAAGCCTGGGTGGGCGTGCTGGACGCCAGGCGTCAGCTGGAACGATTACAGGAATTGCAAAAGAAAAGTCTGGTTTCCGAAAGCGATGTCGATGTCGCCAGATTCGCCTATGACACAGCCGTGGTCGAGCATAAGGTTAGAAATGCTACCGTGGCCCAGGCAAAAGCGGCGCGTGACCGGGAGAAAGTAAATCTGGCCTATACGTTTATCTTTGCGCCCATTGATGGTGTCGTTATTTCGCGTAATGTGGATGTGGGGCAGACCGTTGCGGCGAGTCTGCAGGCGCCGACGCTTTTCACCATTGCTCAGGATCTTACCCGGATGCAAATCGAAACCGAAGTAGATGAGGCGTTTATAGGTTCCATTGCCGAACAACAACCGGTGCACTTTACGGTGTTTGCCTACCCTAACCGGAAATTCTCCGGCCTTGTCGCCCAGGTGCGGCTGGATCCGAAAGTGGAGGCGGGAGTCGTCAAATACAATTGCATTATTTATGTCGATAACAAGGACCTTGCCTTAAAGCCGGGCATGACAGCGACAGTTTCCATCGAGGTGGGCCATCGGGAAAAAGTTTTAAAGGTGCCCAATACGGCGCTGCGTTTTGTTCCGGACTGGCCGGATCAGGAATTGAAAACCATACGCAACAAAATAAAACGCAATGAAGGGTTGATCTGGTTAATCCAGGGAGAAACGCTGCAGCCATTGCCGGTGACTCTGGGCATTATCGGTGAGAAAGAAACGGAAATCGCCGCTGAAGGCCTGGAAGAGAATATGCTGGTAGCCATACCGCCAAAGCGCGGGGATGAAGAGCAAACACGCCGCTTTGGTTTAAGGTTGTTCTAGCGTTAATTCTGCCTGCCCTCAGATTTACCGCTATGACGCGAATGGCGCCTGGTGAAACAGACAAAGCCAATTAAACCATGGCTGCTTGATCGGGCAATTGCTTTACCGAAAATCGTATTTCAAGGGACTTAACCGATAATGCTTTGTTACTTTTTCAAGTCTTCGAGCATCGCCCGGGAGGGAATTGCAAGGCCGTCTGCCGCAGGGATGCGGCAGTCGAGCGTACAGGGACGTAATTACAGCGTGCCTTGCAAGCACCTCCGGGCGTTGCGCAACGTGCCTGACAAAAGTGACAAGGTGGAACCAGGCGTCACGCCGCTATGACACGTGAGATTATAAAAATCGAAGGCCTGCATAAAACCTACGCCCTCGATGGCGTGCAGGTGCATGCTTTGCGCGGCATTGACCTGGTTCTTGAACAGGGAGAGTACCTGGCCATCATGGGGCCGTCAGGCTCAGGCAAGTCTACCTTGATGAATATTATCGGGTGCCTGGATATCGCTGATGCGGGGCGTTACTGGCTCAATGGCCAGGATGTTACGCAGCTTAGCGGTGGTCAACTGGCGCAAATCCGTAACCGGGAACTTGGTTTCGTGTTCCAGAATTTCAATTTGTTACCACGCACCACGGCATTGGAAAATGTGGAAACGCCGCTGATATACGCCGGTATAAACAAGCGCGAACGCCGCAGCCGCTCAGAGGAAATGTTGAAACTGGTCGGGCTTGGCGAGCGTCTCTATCATTTGCCCAATCAGTTGTCAGGCGGCCAGCAGCAGCGTGTGGCGATTGCGCGCGCCCTGGTGACTCAGCCTTCATTGTTATTGGCCGATGAGCCCACTGGTAACATGGATTCGGCAACCAGCGCGGAACTACTGACCTTGCTTGACAAGTTAAACACGGAGCAGGGCTTGACGATCGCGTTAATTACTCATGAAGCGGATGTTGCGGCGCGGGCGCAGCGCATGGTGATACTGCGCGACGGACGCCTGGAGGCGTCGTCATGAACTGGGCGGCTGTATTGCACCTCGCACTGATGGCGCTGTGGCGTAATAAATCGCGCGCCATGCTGACAACCCTGGGCGTGATTATCGGTGTGGCGTCCGTGATTGCGATGGTTTCCATTGGAGCCGGCGCCCAAAAACGTATCGCTGAGCAACTGGAAAGCATGGGCGCCAATACGCTCGTAATCCGGCCTGGATCGGTAACGCGTGGCGGTGTCCGGACAGGTATGGGCAGCGTAACTTCACTGATGCGGACGGATGCCGAAGCGGTGCGGGACATTACCGGCGTGATTGCGGTTTCACCGGCGGTGCGCACATCAGTTCAGGTGCGCTACCGTGGCGCCAACTGGGGCACGGTGGTGGAAGGTGTAACACCGGAGTATATCAGCGTCAGGAACTGGCCGTTGACCGAAGGGGAGTTTTTTACCGAGCAGCACGTGGTCAGCGCGGATCATGTTTGTGTGCTGGGACAAACCGTGGCGCGTGAATTGTTTGGCCTTGCCAGCCCTATTGGTGAAACTATCGTGATGAAGGGAGTTGCCTGCCAGGTGCGCGGCATACTGAGTGTGAAAGGCGCTTCGGCCTGGGGTTCAGATGAAGACGACCGGGTGGTGGCGCCATTGACGACCGTGCAGCGCAAGATCATGGGCATCGACTACGTTGACAGCATCGAAGTGCAAACAGCGGGCCGCGAGGCGACTTACCAGGTGATGGGGGAGGTGAAAAAATTATTACGGCAAAGGCACCGTTTGCTGGAAGACCAACCGGATGATTTCAGGGTGTTTAACCGCGCGGAACTGGCGAAAACTTCGGAAGAAAGCGCCAAGGTATTTACCTGGCTGCTTGGCAGCATTGCATCTGTTTCATTGCTGGTTGGTGGTATCGGCATCATGAATATCATGCTGGTGTCCGTCACCGAGCGCACCCGCGAAATCGGCATTCGTATGGCTTTAGGCGCCAGGCGGCGCGATATCCTTTGGCAGTTTCTGCTCGAAGCGTTATTGCTCAGCGCTGCCGGCGGCGTAATCGGAATCTTTTTTGGTCTTGGCGGCGCAGTGCTGCTTTCCAGATTCTCCGAGTTTCCAGTCAGTGTCACGCCATGGTCTATCGTACTGGCGTTTTCCTTCGCCGCGCTTGTGGGCATTTTCTTCGGACTGCACCCGGCCCGCAAGGCATCTCGCCTGCAACCCATTGAAGCACTGCGCTACGAATAACATAAACCGGCAGTTTCTGAATTTGCAGTATTTATAAGTTGACTCCTTGAGATAGCGCAATGAAATGCGAAATGGGTTGATTAATATAAATACATAATCAACGTGTTGCTTTTACCTGTTTTTCATAAAAGGCAGGTTACGCCTTATTGACAGCACCGGTTTTTGGCGCGTTAAAATGTTATGAAACTTATTAATTAATAAGTGCCAAAGCAGTAGTTGCAGTAGATATCCTGGTTTAGGCTCTGCATAAATTCAGAACAACTCAGAACAAAAGAGGGACGAGGTGCAAGCATGAAACCCGACGATACCAACTTCGTTACGCAACCTTATTCAACCAATAAAGGTGGTGCTGCGCCCCGGGTTGATAAACCGCCTGCATTAAAACCTTCATCCGCATTGGTTCTGGAAAAAAAGCTGATGCGCAAAGCGCTGAACATGCTGGGTGACCCACCCATCTTCATCACTTATCCCGATGGAACGACAACCTACTCTACCGCCAGGAAGCCCAGGCTGGGCATGGTATTCCGCAACCGCGGTGCGATATGGCGGTTTATCGCAAATCCCAAACTCAGTTTCGGCGAAGAATTCGGCGCCGGTAATCTGCAGATCGAAGGTGATCTTGTCGAGTTCATCATGACCGCCTATCACTACCGGCCCAAAATGCATGAGAAGAACTGGCTGGGCAGAACGTTGACTAGAGTGCTGGGTCAGCAGCGCAATAATTCACTGGCCCGCGCGCGGACCAATATTTATCACCATTACGATGTGGGTAATGACTTTTATAAACTATGGCTCGACAAGGAGCTGGTATATACCTGCGCGTATTATCCCGATCCCTCTGCTACGCTGGAGCAGGCGCAATTTGCCAAGCTGGATTATGTGTGCCGCAAGTTGAGGTTACAGCCCGGCGAAACCGTCGTGGAAGCGGGTTGCGGCTGGGGAGCGCTGGCGTTGCACATGGCAAAACATTTCGGCGTAAAGGTAAAGGCTTATAATGTCTCCCATCAACAGATCGTGGAAGCCAACACGCGCCTGAAGCAATTGGGTTTGCAGGACCAGGTTCAATTTGTCGAAGACGATTACCGTAACATTACCGGAACCCGTGATGTGTTTGTTTCGGTGGGCATGCTGGAGCATGTGGGCACTGCCTGTTACCGGCAATTGGGAGAAGTCATTGACCGCAGCCTGCGTGAGCATGGCCGGGGTTTACTGCACAGCATTGGCCAGGTGGAACCCGAACCCATGAATCCCTGGCTGGTGAAGCGTATTTTTCCCGGCGGTTATACGCCTACCTTGCGGCAAATGATGGAGGTGTTCGAACCGCGCGGTTTTGACATCCTTGATGTGGAAAACCTGCGCCTGCATTATGCACAAACTCTTTTGCACTGGCTGCAACGTTATGAAAGCCAGAAAGACATAATCTGCCGGATGTATGATGAAAATTTCTATCGCACCTGGCAGCTCTACCTCGCGGGCTCCAGGGCCAATTTTCTAAACGGCGATATTAACCTGTTTCAAGTGCTTTTCGCGCGGCCGGGTAATAATAACCTGCCGCTCACGCGCGCTCATTTGTATTCTGACAACGCCAACGTCAAGCAGGACACGAAAGCATGGAAACATGCGACGTCCTGATCGTGGGTGGCGGACCGGCCGGTTCATCCTGTGCAAAGCGCCTGACAGCTGCCGGTAAGGATGTCATTGTTCTGGATAAAAGCCAGTTCCCGCGCGACAAAGTTTGCGCCGGCTGGATCACACCGGCGGTCGCCGAAGCGCTCGCGATTGATCTTGATGATTACCGCAAAGGCCGGGTATGCCAGGATATCCGGGCCTTTTATACCGGCGTCATGCAAGGACCTTATCTTCACCATCAATATGACCATACCGTCAGTTATGGTATTCGCCGTTGTGAGTTCGATCATTACCTGCTGCTGCGATCGGGCGCCCGCCTGAAACTCAACGAACCGCTGAAGCACCTGCAACACACTGATGACGTTTGGATCATCAATAACAGCATACGGGCGTCCATGCTGGTTGGCGCGGGCGGCCATTTCTGTCCCGTGGCGCGTTTTCTCGGCGCAAACGTCGGCAGATCAGAACGTTCGGTGGCGGCGCAGGAAATTGAGTTTGAAATGACGCCGCAACAAGCCGCAAACTGTCCGGTCAAGGCGGATACCCCTGAATTATTTTTTTACCCGGATTTGTCCGGTTACGGTTGGTTATTCCGCAAGGGGAATTTCCTGAATATCGGAGTTGGCCGTGAAGATACCGGGAAAATTTCCCAATCTGCCCTGGACTTTGTTGCGTTATTCAAACAGCAAAGCAAAATTCCCGGGGACGCGCCGGAAAAACTCAAGGGACACGCTTATCTTTTGTATGGCCATGCATTCCGCAAACTGGTTGATGACGGTGTCATGCTGATCGGGGATGCAGCCGGTCTGGCGTATACCGAAAGCGGGGAAGGCATTCGTCCCGCAGTGGAATCCGGCCTGATGGCAGCAGAAGTGATTCTGGATGCCGATGGCGACTATTGTGAACGTAATCTGCAATCCTACCTTGATAATATTGCAACTCGGTTTGGTGTAAAACAGACGCAAGACGGATGGTTTCCAGCACAAATCAAACGCGCGCTCGCGAAGCAGGTGCTGACCAGCCGTTTTCTCAGCCGCCGTATTTTGCTGGACCGGTTCTTTTTACATAGCAAAGAACCTCCCCTGCCTTTTAACAGGGCGGGCATAGCGCCGTGCCACAGGGGGTAAAACAACGCGATATGATCGGCCCATTGAATATCTGATTGGCATTGTTTTATTCCGGCGGGCGCTTCACTGGTATTAAAATCTTCTCCTGAGCGCAGCAGCGGGATTTCCAGGCTGGCAATCTGAATGGTCCGCACTTCATGCCCGCCTTCGCGTGCGCCCTGTGCATAGGCGGCCGCGAGCGCATGGCCAAAGCGCCGGGGTGACGGCTGGATGGCCCTGGATATTGACAATGTGCTTACTCAATATTGAACCGGCTGGCCTGCCATAGGTTGCGGAAGCAAATCACGCGAGGTAAACAGATGGTTGATTTTTGTCAATTAATAACCAGTTACACAGCTAACCGGTCAGGCAGGTAAAAGCAGTGATGCCTATAAATCCGGCATCCGCAACCCGTATGACACCTTGTAAATTCATAATGTGGTATTATATGTGCAGACAAGTTGATTATATGACAGGTCAAATGATCTGGATTAATTCCGCGGTAGCAATCCTTCCTGATTATTCCTGATTTGCTTGTGAAATTATTGCCAGCGGAGTGCGCCATGCTTCAACCTGGTGTGAAATTCCGATAACCTGAAAAAAGAAAAGAACCGACATTGAATACAACAGAGAAGCAGTTAACCGACATTGGCGCACTGAATATTCCTGAACCGCTTTTAAGAAGCATGCAGGAAGCCGGCTTTACCCATTTCACGCCAATACAAGCAGAGTCGTTACCGTTAACCCTGGCCGGCCAGGATGTTGCAGGACAGGCGCAGACCGGGACGGGAAAAACGATCGCGTTCCTGATAGCCACATACGCACGGTTATTGCGTCAACCGGCCGCGCCCGATCGTCAACCCAATCAACCGCGGGCGATTATTATCGCGCCAACGCGGGAACTGGCGATCCAGATTCACAGTGATGCGGAAAAGCTCGGAAAATATACCGGGTTGCGCCTCAGCGTCGTTTTTGGCGGCGCCGGTTATGAACAACAGCGTAAACAACTGGAGGAGGGAGTTGATATCCTGATCGGCACCCCCGGCCGCATTATTGATTATTTCAAGCAACATGTTTTCAATCTCAAGGCGATTCAGGTCATGGTGCTGGATGAAGCCGACCGCATGTTTGATCTGGGTTTTCTCGCCGACATCCGCTTCCTGTTGCGCCGCATGCCCAAACCCGAGAAACGCCTGGGCATGCTGTTTTCCGCAACCTTGTCTTTCCGGGTTTCAGAGCTTGCTTATGAGCATATGAATAACCCGAAACAGATAGTGATTGAGTCCAAACAGATCACCGCGGAAAAAGTCGAGGAAGCCATATATTTTCCCGCCACGGAAGAAAAGATACCGTTACTACTCGGTTTGCTGAAAGGGCATGACGTGACGCGCACCATGGTGTTTGTCAACACCAAGCGCGCCGCGGAGGATGTGCATGGCTATCTCAGCGCGAACGGATACGACGCCGGCGTGCTGTCGGGCGACGTGCCACAAAAGAAGCGCGGCAGCCTGCTCAAGCGGTTTACCGAAGGCACGCTGCCGATATTGATTGCCACGGATGTTGCCGCCCGCGGATTGCATATTCCCGAAGTCAGTCATGTGTTTAATTTTGATTTGCCGCAGGATGCGGAAGACTATGTGCATCGGATTGGCCGCACCGCGCGCGCTGGTGCAACCGGCGACGCTATCAGCTTTGCCTGCGAGGAATATTCCTTTTCCCTGTCGGATATCGAGGAATATATTGGCCATAAGATTCCCGTAAAAAACGTCAATCCTGCACTGCTGGTCGAACCAAAACCGCCGTTGCAACGCGCGCCCCGAAAACGGTTTAGCGGTAAAAAAACGGGTAATAAAACTTCATCAAAGAAACATTCGCATAAAAAACGCGCGGCCCGCTAATTCGCCATGCATAGCCGGTTTCGAAGCCACCCGGTCGTTGTATGGAGTATTGCCCTGTTACTGTTAAGCGCGTGCAGCAGAACCGTAAAAGTGGAAAATATGACGCCCGCTGAATTGACGATTGTCAACAGGCATCCATACAGTGTGAACGTAGTGGTGAAGGGCGAATTGAGCCTCAGTTCATCCAAAGGCAAAAAGGATGATATTGACCGCGGGAGACTGTTGCAGGTAATCGAATCCTCCATCATAAAAAGTGGCTTGTTCAAATCCCTGGCTTCGATGGAGCAGGCTGACTATCTGCTCGAAGTGGTGGTGTTCAAATCCAATGTGTTGGGTACGCCAACGGCAACCATTACTACTGTCGTGCCGATGAACTGGATATTGATGAAACGTCAGCCGCTGAAATCCGTTTATCAGAAGCGCACTGCTCATGAAGTATCGGTAAAAGCACGCGAGGAACTGGGCGGCGCCAACCGGTATACCTGGGCCAATGAAGGTTCCGTGAAGCAAAGCATAGAAGAAGCAGTGCTGGAATTGTCAAAACTGCGACTTTAAACGCCCCTGGCGGCAGCCATTGTATTAATCTTACAGTTGCATAAAATTTTACATCTAATGAATTCCCTTAAAAAGAAGCGCATTTAGCATTATATTGGTTTAACGCTTAATTGAATGCGAAATTTTATGCAACGCGAAGGTTAAATCAATCAGGAGTAAGATGGATTTTTCCAGGCGCAATGTATCAGAAGCCTGTTTAAAGTTGCTTGACGGCGTTGACGATATGCGCGTCTTCCGCCGAGACTGAAGTGCTGAATCCCAGATGATCCACCAGGTTGAGCATTTGACGATTATCGGCGAGGATTTCTCCTTCCATGGCTTTGAATCCCCGCGCTTTCGCGGTTGTCATCAATATTGTCATTAACCGCGAACCGATGCCTTTATGCTGCCATTCATCATCCACCACCAGCGCGAACTCGCAGCTTTCGCCGTCCGGATTGGTGGCGTAACGCGCCACGCCGACTTCCAGCTCCTTGCCATCCTGTTCCAGAACCGCAATAAAAGCCATCTCCCGGTCATAGTCAATCTGGGTAAAGCGAATCAACATTTCCGGCGTCAATTCCCGCAGCGCCTGCATGAAGCGGAAATATTTCGCTTTGGGTGACAGGTCGCGCACAAAGGCCTGCTCAATTTCCGCGTCTTCCGGCCGGATGGGGCGGATGCTGATATCCGTGCCATCGGCCAGTTGCCAGCGGGTTTGCAGATGCGCCGGATACGGATGTATCGCCATATGATCATAAGGTTTGAGTTGTGTCATGTGTGTATTAATCACGATGCGCGCGTCGAGCGCGATCACGCCTTTGTCATCCGCCACAACGGGATTAATATCCAGTTCCTGGATGCGCGGCAGTTCACAGGCAATTTCTGACACGCGCAACAACACCTGTATCAGCGCATGCATGTTGATCGCGGGCAGATTGCGGAAATTGCCCAGCAGTTTCGCTACCCGGGTATAGTCGATCAGGTTATTGGCGATAAAAGTGTTCAATGGCGGCAGCGCCACCGCGCGGTCCCGTTGCACTTCAACCGCGGCGCCGCCGGAACCGAAGCTGATAACCGGTCCGAACACAGGGTCACGAATTATGCCGATAATCAATTCGCGGCCATTGGGGCTGCTCACCATTTTTTCCACCGTGACGCCCCTGATTTGGCTGTCTGAATGTTGCTTTTGTAAGGTGTTTACCATTGCATTATAAGTATTGCGCACCGTATGAGCGTCGTTAATATTCAGGCGCACGCCGCCCACATCGGATTTGTGCGAGATTTTGGATGCGCTGATTTTCATGGCGACCGGAAATCCCAGCGATTCCGCGGCGACCAGGGCTTCGTTCGCCGAATGCGCTTCAATGGCGGTGGTGACAGGAATACCGAAGGCGGTTAACAGGGCTTTTGATTCCAGGCTGTTAAGTATCGTGCGGTGTTCCGCCAGCGCGCCATCAATAATCAGTTGCGCTCCTTCGGCATCCGGCGCGCTGCGTCTGGCAAGCGGCGCGGGAACCTGCAGCAGCAATAACTGGTTACGATGATAATTGGCAAGATAGGAAAAAGCCTCAACGGACGCTTCCGGTGTCGGAAACGAGGGAATCTTGTGTTCGGCAAACAGGTTCCAGGCCTCTTTGACTTGTGATTCTCCCATCCAGCAGGTGAGTAACGGTTTGTGCCGATTTTCGCCCGCTGCAATTACCGCTCTGGCCGCCAACGTCGGTTCCGTCATGGCCTGAGGGGTCAGCATCACGATGACGCCGTCAACATTATTATCCTGCAGGCAGGCCTGGACGGCGCCTTCATAGCGTTGTTCAGTGGCGTCACCCAGAATATCGACCGGATTGCCGTGCGACCAGTGTTCAGGCAACAGTTTGTTCAGCGCCTGCACGGTGCTTTCATCAAACTGGGCGAGCGTGAGTCCCAGGTCAATGGCGCGGTCCGTGGCTATGACGCCAGGACCGCCGCCATTGGTGACGATGGCCAACCGGTTGCCCTTGACGCGGTTGTGCGTCGCCAGCAACTGCGCCGCTGAAAACAATTGTTCGATCGTCATGGCGCGCACGGCGCCCGCGCGCTGCAACGCCGCGCCAAACACATCATCAGAGCCGACCAATGCGCCGGTATGGGATATTACAGCGCGCGAACCTTCACCATGACGGCCAACCTTGACCACTACCACCGGTTTAAGCCGCGCGGCGGCGCGGGCCGCTCATGAAACTGCGCGCGTCGCCAACGCCTTCTATATATAACAGGATGCTTTGTGTCGCCGGGTCCAGCGCCAGATAATCCAGCACATCGCCAAAATCAATGTCGCTGGCGCTGCCGAGGGAAACCACCGTGGAAAATCCGATATTGCGCGGCGCCGCCCAATCGAGTATCGCGGTGCATAAGGCGCCGGACTGCGATACCAATGCCAGCGGTCCGGGTTGCGCCATGTTTTTACTGAACGTGGCATTGAGGTGTTTCTCCGGGCGAATCAATCCCAGGCAATTAGGCCCCATGATGCGCATCCGGTAACGGGACGCTTCCCGCAACAACTGATCCTGCAAGTGCTGACCTTCGCCGTTACCTTCTCCAAAGCCGGCGGAAATCACGATGGCCGCGCGCACACCATGTTCGCCGCACTCATGGATAATTTCAGGCACAGTAGCGGCGGGCGTGGTGATGACGGCCAGATCGATGTTGTCACTGATGGAACGAATGCCGGGGTAGCAGGGTTTGCCGTGAAGTTCCGGGTACTTGGGATTGACAGGGTAGACCGGACCGGGAAATCCGGCATCGAGCAGATTTTGATAGAGGCGCGCGCCGACCGCGTTCTTGCGCGCGCTGGCGCCAAACACGGCGATGGCCTTTGGCGCAAACAATCGGTCCAGGTAATGGGGTCCCATTTCGTTTTCCTGTGTTCACTCCAGTGTTGCAGAAAATATCGCTTTCAATTAAGCCGCAGTAGTGAAGGGAATGCGGGAATTTGAGACCGTCGGCGGCAGGGATGCCGCCGCTGAGCTTACAGGGAGGTATTTACAGCGTGTCTCAAAGGACCGCAATCCCTTCACTGCCCTGACTTTATGCGGTGACTTCACATTGTGTTTAATACACTATGCGTCTAGGAAAAACTGCATAGTTATAGCAAAATTTATGCAACTGTAAGGTTCAGTCACCAAGCCATAGTTAAGCGCGCCGCTGTCAAAAAGCGTTACCGGTTAATCTGGTAATTTGCCGTACCAGCACCAGAGATGGTTTGCCGCTGCGGCATATCAGGAATATTGACCTCGCCCGCATCATGAATCATGGAAATTTCCAGATGCCGGTTAACAAACCAGGAAATGCTTAAATCCCGCCGGCTGGGAACCGTATACGAAGCATTAACGTCAAAATTATCGTTATAGAACGTCAGCGCGGGTGTGGTGACGCGCTTGGTGATGGTGACCTCCGCATTCGCCGGAATTAAATACCATCCGCCATTAACCGGTTGCACGGATTCGGCCGCGTTGCCGTTCACAATCACAGTGAAGCCTGTGGTGCTGAAATCCGGCAGGCCGCTCAGGTCCAGGTTAGTCACTTCATCACGCGGATAACCGGCCAGCGATACATAACTGTAAACTTCGCGCTGGTCAAAGTTGCGCTGGTCCGGACAAGGCTGGTTTCCGACAGTCGCATTTACTACCAATGCAGGAGTGCCTAATGGAATAAATAATTTATAGTCTTCATCGAATTCCAATGAACCGGACCGTGCATGCGAGTGAAAGCTATCGAAGTCAGCGGTCGGCGCCCATGCGGAGGATATTGGCAAGGAGGCAAGATCGTCCGTAAAAATTTCTTCATCAACCGGGCTGAAGATGATTTCGCTGGGAGAATGGCGTTCCCAGTCGGCGCCATTCCAGTTCCAGATTGAAGTTATGTTCTCCTGCCAGGAAGTCCCGTCAAATACGGGACAATCATTATTATCCTGGGATGCCGCCAATCCAACCCGCCATTGTGCCGCCGTGGTTTTAGTTACCCGGTGATGACGCAGTTCTTCCGCGACTGTTTGCGCCGCGGTGTGTGTACTGGTGTCGGCAGGTTGAATAAACACTGCTTTGGAGCCCGGATTGGTGAACGTATAGGTCATCGTCTCCAGCTCCGCATTGCGCAACGATGCGCGATCGTCAAATGCCACGCCACTGACGGGATTGAGATCCTGGATAACAGGTTCGTTCGCCGGCAAAGAGGGTACATAAAAATCCGCGCGGAAGGTGAACGCCAGTTCTGTGAAATTGCCTGCGGGATCGCTGACCTGCACGCGGACTGCATGTGTATCGGCCGGGATTGCCTGATGCCATTGCGCTGTCAGGGTTTCACTCGCCAGGGGAACCAGGTACTCATCGCCGCTGATGGGTGGAGGCAGCACGCGCCAGTCTTCCAGTATGACGCCGTTTTTTTCATAGCGCACACGCGCCGTGATATCCGCAAATGGCGTGGGGTCGCCGGGTTCCCGCTCGTCTGCTATGAGAAAGGCAAAGTAGGGGATCAAGTTACTATCCAGCTGCGCCCGTTGAATCGGCGTGCCGTTCAGCTCAAGCCGGTTAGTTTCTAGGTAGAGTGCTATGGATTCATTAACAGTCTGGAGTGGCGCTGTAATGTATCCACCGTTGCCAATAGAAAAACGCGCGCTGCTATGGCCGTTGGCCGTATCAATGACCGGTGGAACGATGTCCAGGAACACCGTGGATTCAATGCCGGCCTGGTTGTTGACATTATCAACCACGGTAACGGGAATAATATTTTCGCCGGGATTTATGGCAACCTGCGCTTCCCAGTTGCCATTCTGGTCCAGCGTGGCGCTTTGCCCGTTTACAATGATCGAACTCACACCGGACAAATTATCACTGTAGGTGCCGCGAATGACCGGTGTTGCGATGTTGGTTATGCCCGGTGATGTGACGTTGACGATAGGGTTGGTGTTATCAAATGCCACTATAACGTTTGTGGAAGCGGTATTTCCCAGGGCATCGGTGGCGGACAGATTGATAATATGCTCACCGTCGGAGTAGCCATCCGCCGTGTCAATGACCAGTTGCGGATTGACAGTGTTTTGCAGATCTCCGAGAAAGTTGCCGTCGATGCTGGTGCTGATGGTTTGCGCCCCCAGGTAACCCCCGACGTTGAGTTGCAATGTCATGACACCGCCATAGGCTGGTTGCAGGGATTGGGCGGGGCTGAGTGTTGGAGCCTGGTTGTTAATATCGAGAGTGTCCTGATCCGCAAACAGGACGCTTGATTTGGTAGCCAGGTCTTCGGCGGTGAGCTGCAAATCACCGGGTTTGAGGTTTGTCGTGTTAGCCGGAATATTCGCTACCGCCAGCAGGTGCAGCGAAAAAATGGCGCGATACGTTTCCGTGTCAAGCGGTACAACGCCAACCGCAAGCGGCATCAGGTTGTTGCGGTTAAGATCGAAACCAATGCCATCGAGCTTGCCATCGGAGTGTATATCATTGTACATGATCTGGGTGACGCCAATGGAATGATAAACGGTGTGCGGCGTGACATTGTTCCTGTCGCCTGCCCACGCGCTCCAGCTGGATAAACCCGCCAGGTAAAATCCATAGAGCGCTTCGCTGCTGACGCCATTGACCGTGCCGCCGCTGTTGGTAATATCAATTGGAGTGACGGCGGAAGTATCAATGGTAAAGAATTCGTCGATGGCCGTTTTGGCTTCTGAATATGCCTGTGACAACGGGGCGCCGTTTTCCGCCTTATACAAAGTCAGTCCGGCCACCAAATGCGTCAACGGTGTGACCATGGCTTCCAGTGGTTGTCCGGACTGATATGCCGCAATTGATCGCAGGACCTGACCTTCCGGAATCGTAACCGTGGTTACGGTTGCCTGTTCCGTATAACTGCCACCGCCTGCTTCAATTAAAATCAGCTGGCTTGGCGCCTGAACTTCGCCGGAATAGTTGCCATTGTCATTCGTGACCGCGGTGGCAAGCCGCCCGCCACGCGCGCCATTTGCGATGGTATACAGCGCAACTTGTGCGCCTGATACAACGCCGTCTACAACTTTGCCGCTGACAACGCTTTTGGGGCGTTCCGGAGGAAGGCTGGTTTCATCGCTGCATCCTGTTGTCAATCCTGCTATTAACAGTGTCAGCAGATGCACAATGCAATTCCCTACTGGTTTATGCATTAGCGGAATCCTGTACGGCACATCATTTCCTGATATTCAGTTATAGTACATTAGTGTGCTAATAGCGGTAGAGCAGCACAACCGCCGCGGAAAATTGTGAAATATCCTCGTTTACAGGGAATGACTGTTCCAGCTTTGCCGCCAGCGACCAATCTTCTTGCAGTGACCATTCGCTGACAAAATTCAGCAGCAGCGAGGCGCCGGTATCTTCACGGTCAGCAAAACTTTGCAGCAGAAAGCCGTTGGCATCCCTGGTGTGGCGGGCGGTATAGCGGGTTCTGGCAAAGTCAATTCCCGCGCCGAACCAGGGTGACCAGGACGCCGTGAGACGGAAACTTTTTTGCAGGGAAAAACGGATGCCGAAACTTTCCAGATTCTGCCCGATGTTAATTTCATCCGCATCCAGCGATGTTTTAAAGTAGAATATTTCCGTCCAATGCTTTAAATCACTGAATGGTTCTACATCGCTGAACAACCAGTCCGTGTAAACAATATTAAGTGGTTGTCCCGCCCAATCGTCTTTGCTGTTCCCGTCAGGATCATCAACTGATACATACGCATAAGCGGCGCTGTAGCCGATTTTTGCCGTATTGTGCGGCAATCCCAGTGGCGCGGCGTAACCCTGTTGCGTGTTCCACAAAAGACACGCCAAGGCGGCAATCCGGATGATGCTGATTATGCCGCCAAACTTGTGAGTGATAATTTTTTTCAAGGTAAGGCTATTCCCCATGCACGGCCGATGTGATTAGAACCCAATAAAAAACCTTTGCGTTTGTAAATCTTGCGATGGGTTCTAGTTGTTATAGTTGTAGTCGAGTTGTTTGATAACAATAATATTCGATTCTTTTGCCACTGCCAAACTGATTGTACCCTCATAGGTTGTGTATTTGGCGGCGCCTTTCTCGCGAACACGCACCTGGAAATCACCTTTGCCCAGCATTTGTTTATCCTGCTGCGACCAGCTGATATCGTGAATATTCAGCTGGCGGGTGTCCGTGATATTGAACAAGCGGCGGTAGTCGTTTTCCATTTGCTGGCGGCCGGTTCCATCGCTACTGCGGATATCATTGGCAAATGTGCTGATCAATTGCTGCAAATTGCCGTTTTCATAAGCGATGGACAGCGTGGATAACAACCTATTCAAATCGGTTCCGGAAATAATCGAAGCAGCCTGCGTATTCAGAACAGATTGGTCTGAAAGGGCTGTGACCTGCGAAGGGCTGTCAGTCTTTCCAAGGTTTTGGGAATTTGCAGGACTGGTATGCGATGCTGAGTTTAATTCCAATGCGAGCGGCGCGCCCACAATCGGACTGCGCGCGGATGCAACGGCTTTCACTTTACGCGGATTATTCGGAGCCGCGGCTGTATCAGACCCGGTATGCCCGCCACTCTCTGGCGGCAGGTTGGCGCTGGCGGCGCCGGCGCTAACCGTAGTGGCAGGCGGCTCATTGGCGCTATCCGTAACCATATCCGGACTGGCATCCGTGAATTCGGTTATCCGCCCGGCATCAGGCGCTGTGATAAATTCCATAATGTGTTCTCGCTCCGGTGTGCCGGTGGTTTCGATCAGCGTGGTCTGAATTTGTGGCGTGAACAGGTCTATAACACTGGTTTCACTCATGGCGCTGATTGACCGGCCCCCGGAGTTCTTGGCGACGATTTCAGTATTACTGTCATAGCCCCAGTATAGAGATAGTCCCATACCCGCAAGGATAAGAAATACGGTAACGGGCGGCCGCCAATGCTGTTCTTGCGCGGCGTTTACCGGTTTTTCCCCGGCTATATCAGGCGTTATGTCCGGTGGTCCCTCGCGCTCAAATTGCTCATACGCAAGATCATCGATAATTATTTTCTTGACCGGCGTCGCATCCGGTGAATATTCCTTGATGGCCGCGGGTGGATTCTGTTTTGTCCTCAGTGATTGAGTGAACTCGGGCGCTTCACACAACGAAGCGAGCGCCTGGAGTTCCTTGTCGACCAGTCCGCTCACCCGTTTTTTCTGCTCCTGATGCATGGATTTGCCGACGGTGGGGTGAAGCAATTGGTCCTTTACTATAGGGCTGATTGATGGTTTCACATGCGGGATGTTATTCAGATCGCTTTCGCTGCCGACGTTTACAGGTACGGGATCCATGCGCGGTACATGCGCGGAAATTTCATCAGGCTCGGTCTCATCGCGCGCTAACGCAGTGCTGATCGCATTGGAACGGGATATCAGCATTGAAGTTGGCGCACTATTGCGGGTGAAGTTGATTTCCTTCTTTTTAATAAATTCGGGGATGTTTTTGATATTGACGCTGTTATTATCCATCGACACTGTTTGTCCCGCCGGTGATTGCGGCAGTGATGATGGCTTGCCGTTGTTGGTAATGCCGCTGTCGTTGATGCTCAGGTTATTGCCAATACCCTTGTTGTCTGGCGGACTTGAAGGCGCGACGAAAACCTTTTGTGTCTGTGCGAAGTTTGGGTCAATAGCTGCCTCGTGTTCCAGCAGTTCGTCCTGTAATTCTTCAATGACATGCTGCACCAGATCTGCCCCGATATCGCGCCTTTCGTCAAGATAGCTCTGCAACAGTACGCGGCCACAGAGCGAATTGATTCGACGTGGAACACCCTGGGAATAGTAATAAATCAGCGTGTATGCCGTATCACGGATAATCGGGTTGTTGTCCCAGCCGGATTTTAGCAATCGATGCATGATGTACTCGCGAGTTTCCTGCTGGGTCAGGCTTTCCAAACGGGTTGAAGCAAGCACGCGCTGCTTTAAATGCATCAATCCGGGAATATTGAGTTTTTCTTCAAGCGGATCCTGACCTAAAAGAAAGCATTGCATTACCGGTTTTTCATCGATCTGAAAATTTGACAGCATGGATAGTTCGGTGAGGGACTTGACGGACAAGTTATGCGCTTCGTCAATCAGCAGCAGCACGTGTTTGCCGTTGCGCGCCTGGTGAATAAAATAATCTTCCAGCCGTTTTAACAAAGAGCCTTTGCTTAAATGTTCCGGGTTAATCAAAAATGACGCGGCTATCAGATCCAGCAGATCATCAGCATCGAGGTTGGACGTGACGATCTTGGCGAGTGTGACCTTGTGACGCGGCAGTTCAGTTATCAGGTTTAACATTAACTCGGTTTTACCTGTGCCAGGAGCGCCGGTGATAACCACAAATCCTTCTTCCTGGTAGAAAGCGAATCGAAGATAGGCGAGGCCCCGTTTATGAGTATCACTTTCATAAAAAAAGTGTGGATCAGGCGTTAACCGAAAAGGGGTTGGGTGCAGATTATAGAATGATTCATACATCCTAATGCCACCATCCTTTGCCAAATTTATACGGGTTGCTATGATTGGAACTGAAACGGCTGAAGCCATGCGCCCATGACAGGAAAAACAAACTGACGCCAAATGTAAACATGGATGAACCTTTATTATTATAGCTTAAGGTTATCGTTAGCATCGTAGTAACCAATGCGCACAGCGCAAATAGTCATTGATAATTTTTATATATAACAACGATAACGTGAAAAATGTCATGACCGGAGTCAATGGTAACCGATTTCGTGTACCAGCAATGCAGGGTCCGTCGCCGGGTTTGGCATATCATAACCGGCGTGGCCCGTGACCGGTTTTCAATGGACGAGCTGGCTGCATTGTTTGCAATCAATGACTACAGACCGTAGGCAATAGTTTACAATATTGGCAGGGAATTGTTTTTATTTTTTCTTGTGATATCAAAGGACCAGCCAATAATGGGTGAATTATCACCAATAAGGGGTGGCGAAAGGATAATTAGATTACGCCAGAGCTAAGAGCAGGCAATCTTTCATGATGGCTATAAAACGAACAATTTTTCTATAATTGGCGGGCGGTATATCAAATGCCGGTCTGCGGCGCTAACGTTACAGTATTCGTGGAGCAGATAATTTTTGGATTTTGACAGCGACTTTAAAAAACCGGCGCAAACGCGGTTGCGGACAATATCTAATTTGCGCGATTGTTTTAGCACAGTAGCGCGCCATCTTATAGCGGTAATGAGCGTGGTCATTGGTTTTCAAGTTACAGCCAGCGAATATTCCCAGCCGGGTTTTTATGAATTGGATCATTATGTCCTGGATAATGGCATGCATGTGATCCTGAAACCGCGCCATGGCGCCAGGAGTGTGGCTGTTGAATTGAATGTCAATATCGGCCATCAAAACTTTCCCTGCGGCAAACGCGAAACCGCCCATTTTCTTGAGCATCTGCTGTTTACCGGCACAACATTGCATTCGGAAACCGAACTCGAACATTTGATTGAGTCGCATGGCGGTTCCTGGAATGCCGAAACCTCCAGTGACTATACATTGTATTCACTGGAGATTTTCAGCAAACACATGGATGTTGGATTAATAACGCTGCATGAAATTATAACCGGCTCCACGATAAGCGAAGAGAATGTGGAAAGGTCACGCAGGATTGTGTTCAGGGAAAGCGGTGGCAAACCCTCCAGCCTGCGCGAGTGGTTGTATAAAAACTCAATTATTCAGTCTGCAACGGCGCGTGCATTGAATACGGTTTTTCCCGGCATCGATTATCAGTGCCCGGGGCTGGATGAGAACTCATCGGTGACGCGTGGTGAGGTGCTGCAGGCATACCGCGACTACTATGTGGCGGCAAATATGGCCCTGGCCGTGGTAGGCGATTTTGAACCGGACCGGGCAAAACAGCTCATCACGCAAACCTTTGGCGCCATGCCACGGCGCACTCTTGACGGTGTCAAACCACGGCCGTTGCCCGCTGCGTTTAAAGGAGCGCCGGGAATTATCGAAGGGCGCTGGGATCCTCTCGTTGGTGCAGAAGCGACGATTTATTTCATATATCGAACCGGTGGACTGTATTCATCCCATTATTACGCGCTGGATGTGCTGGAGAATTATTTCCAGACTGAATTATACAATCAGTTGCGGATTGAAACGGGGATGGCGTACGCGCCCAATGCTTATACCTATTTATATGATGACTATGGCGCGTTCATCCTGGAAACCGATTCGGAACTGGACGATGTAGAACAGAGCATTGAATTGATTAAAAATGCGCTTGCGCAATACCGGCAAGGTAAACTTGATCAGGAACGCCTCGGAAACGTGAAACAAAAAATTTTGCTCAACTCCGCGCGCGGTTATGAATCCAACCGTTCCTTCGCCGAATACTACGCGTTGACCGTAGAAGACATCAAACGCTACGGGAAATACGAAAATTATGAGGACCTGATCGAAGAGGTGTCTATCGAAGCGGTTCGAGGCGCCACCGCTGCTTACCTGAATGATGATAATCTGGTAGTTGCCGTCGTTCGCCCAACCCTGACTTATACCCAGTTTTACCTGCTGGTGTTGCTGATGATGGGATTGATATTGGCGGCAGCGTGGCGGCTGGTCAGGAAAATCAGGTTGCGCCGCCCGCGCAATAGCTGAATTACCAGCTTGACGCGAATGCGTCATCCGTGCACGCGCAACCGCAAATCAATTTCTATACCCAATTTTGCTGGAACCTGTCTCAAAATTGTAGCGCCATCCGATACTACATGAATAAAGAACCTAAATTACACTGTTACAGTGAACAGGAAATTCAAGTGCTGCGAAGTGAGTGCCTGCCCGAGAGCAGACTGGCGTGTAAATCGCACCGGACATTCTGTCCTCGCGGGGCATAAGCATTTCCATCCGTAAAACTCCGCTTTCTCATGCTTTTTAGCCCGGCCTCACAGACGCACGCTGATTTTGCGACAGGTTTCAGAAGTTATGCTGAAAACCGGTTGAAATTACGCCGAATTCAGTTCCTTCATAATCAGATATTTCATACTCGAAGCGGATGGTAGAGTCGTGGTCAATGTTATAACCAGCACCCAGGGTGTATACCGGATCGGTTCCTTCTGCCGACGCAGTCGCTATGTTAGTTAATTCAAGTTCCGCATCCCAGCTGGACATGCCTATTTTCGCATAGATATCCAATGAAGGATTTACAGGAAACACTGCGATGGCGTTTATAACAAGCGCGTTGGCTTTGAGTGAGCTATTGTTGCCGAGATTATCGCGTTCTGATATCTCGCCATAATAGATATAGAATAATTCAAATCCTGCGTAATCCGAAAAGCGGTAACCGGTTCCAAACTTTAGAGAAGTCATCTCGTCTTTGAAGTCATCTTCCTCGATGAAGGCGCGGCCCAGCGTAAGAAAAAAATTGGTGTTTCTGTTGCGGTCATCAGCTTGCGCGACCGAAGTGTAAAGAAAAGAAACCATGAGCGATGCAAACAGTTTGCGGTTTTTGTTCATTATCCCCCTGTACTCCCCTGAAATACCAATAGCAGTGCTTACGGCAGAAATGCATATTAGCACATTGCAGCCGTGCAAGGTGCGGTTTGAGATAAAAACGGACGAGGTGAGTGGCATATAAAACGCCCGGTGCGGGAGGTATATAATGGAACTGATAAAATTCCGGATGAGCGCGTAAAGCGTGGCTGGAAACTTGCCCAGGCCGGGAAAGATCCCCGTAACTAACAATCCATATGATTAATGTAAAACGCGCGGCAATCTATGCGCGGGCAAATTTTATGGCGCCGGAGCCATTGGCGGCAAAACGTGATCTGTTTCATAAATAAAAGGTGCCGCAGTTGTAGTCTTGCATGTGCCGTCTTTCCCAAATACAAATATTTTTCTGTTTAGTGTTGTATGCTTGCTATGGTCTTATGCGTTCCAGCCGCTACATGTAGCAGTTGTTAACTGGTTGGTATTTTCCGGGAAACGGCGGTAATTGTTCTGTGATCAAAGCAACAACGTTATGCGCAAATTGCGAATATAATCTTATACGGTGCTGCGGTTATTTGCCTGTGATCTTGCTAAAGTTTTTACAAACACGTTTTACGCGCAAGACCAATAAGCAGTACCGCCAAAAGTGTTGCCAGTATTCATAACAAACGGTTGTCCTGTATTAATGACAGCTTCAATATTAATTGTTCGACAAACTCGCAAGAGTTTAAAAGAAACGGAGCGTTCCGATGAACAACGGTCAGCAAGGGTTTACTCTTATAGAATTAATGATTGTGGTGGCAATACTTGGATTTTTAATTACAATTGCATTGCCCGCCTATCAATCCTACACCGCGCGGTCAAAAATTTCCGAAGTACTAGTGATGGCCGATTCCGCCAAAAACGGCATATCGGATTACTACATGTCTTCGGGCCATATGCCAGCCTCAACGGCTCAGGCCAATATCAATACAGATATTGCGCAGAGCCAATATATCAGTGCGATCGCTTTTTCGACGACCGCGACCACCGCGACCATTTCCTATACGCTGCAAAATACCGGCGCCACGGGAGATCTTGCGCTGGTCGGAACGGCAAATTCCAATGGGGTTCAGTGGAGCTGCAATACAGCGGCAACCACGGTCGACAACAAATATCTCCCCCAAAATTGCCGTCACTAATTATCAATAGATTCAACCTCAAGATTGACGATTCTTGCGTATAACAGCAGTCAGCTGCGAGTAATTGCCGCTAGAGGTAAACATTTTTCCATTTTCCCAATCCCGCCAGCACGTTGTAAGCTTATTACGGTATTGGCTTATCGCTAGTAAATAGGTTACGCTTTAGGTATAGTCAAAGCCAGGGGGCGGCCTTCCGTATGCATTGCCCGGGCGTTGTGAATGAGGGGATTCACAATACCGTGGAACGCATAACTATCTGTTAATTCAGGCCATATTTCCCAAGATTTCCGGAACTTAAGTCAAGGAATGCGTCTCAAGGAGATTCTTTGTAATGCGGGCCAGCCGTATAGTAATGCTATCCGCCGTTGTCGCGTTTGTCTTTCATTTAACCGCCTGCGGGCAGTCTGACAATGCAGGTGTCGTGGCAGAGAATCCCTCTGATTCCTCAGCGCCAGTCAGCCAGTCAGATTCTATCACCGATACACCTCCCGCAACCGAAGCGCAGGACTACACGCTGGCGACAGCCATGGCGATGCCGGATTTGCTGGGGGAAACCATGCGAATCAGCGTCGATAGCAATGAGCAGCAATCCAACGCCAACAGCATTAATGGCAGTATTTCCGCCGATGGGCGTTACGTCGTATTTGATTCCATCGCGTCGAATTTGACTCTTAATGATAACAACGCCACCTGGGATATTTTTTTGCGCGACCGGCGCAATGAAACGACCATACGTCTGAGCGAACCTGAGTCTGGAATCGACAGCGATGGCGCCAGTATTGATCCGGTTATAAGCGATGACGGGACCGTTGTGGTGTTCAGTTCTTCGTCCACCAATCTTGTTGAAAATGACACAAATCAGGTGGCGGATATTTTTCGCGTGGATTTGATCAGCGGCAGCCTGACGCGCATAAGTCTCAACCGGGACGGTGTGCAAGCCAACAATGACAGTGATGCGCCGGATATCAGCGCCGACGGGCGGTATATTGTGTATGAATCCAATGCAAGCAATTTATCACCTGATACCGATAACAATAACGCGACGGATATTTATTTATATGATTCACAAACGGATCTTACCGAGCGCATCAGTATCAACAGCGCGGAACAGGAAGGCAATGGAATCAGCCGGAATCCGTCGATAAGTGATGATGGACGTTATGTTGTGTTTGAATCGCAGAGCAGTAATCTCGCAGCGGATGATTCTAACAACACCAGCGATATTTTTATTCGGGACCGCGTGTTGGGCGGCACTTACCGGATCAGTGTCGGCAATGCGGGAGAGCAGGCAAACAACAGCAGCGTCACCCCCGTAATCAGCGGTAACGGCAGAGTTGTTGTGTTTCAATCCGCTGCCGGCAATCTGGTGGAAAATGATAGTAACGGCGCGCATGATATTTTCGCGCGTGACCTGCTCCACAATACAACCTCGCGGATCAGCATTCACAGCAATGGTGATGAGAGTAATGCAACCACTTTTTCCATGCCCTCCATTGATGCAAGCGGGCGCTATGCCGTGTTCTATTCGCAGGCGAATAATCTGACGGGCAACGATGCCAACAATGCCTGGGATATTTTTCTGCATGATCGAGAATTGCGGCAAACGTCATTGGCAAGTATCAACACAGAAGGCGGGCAAGGCAATGCCAGCAGTTTTATCCCGGTGTTAAGCGCCGGCGGTCACTATGTGGTGTTCGGTTCCGGCGCCGACAATCTGGCGCCGGAAGATTCAAACGGGTCATGGGACATTTTCGCGCATGTGTTGATTCAACCCAATCGTGCGCCAGTTGCCGATGCCGGCAATGATGTTGAGATATTTCTAGGTGAATCAGTAACGTTGAACGGCGGCGGCTCCAGTGATCCTGATGTGCCGGCGCCGCAGTTAACTTACTTGTGGGCTGTTGAGGCGGCGCCCCAGGGCAGTAACGCCGCAATCACTCTGAATAATAGCGAAATCACTTCGTTTATGCCGGATTTGCCGGGCGAATACGCGATATCCCTGACCGTCAATGACGGGGAAATTGACAGCGTGCCAGACGAGATTCTCATCAGCGTTGTGCAAAACATGGCGCCGCTGGCGGTGATCAATGCGTCCGTGGTGAGTGGCGACGCGCCGTTGACGGTGGTGTTTGATGGCGGCGGCAGCAGTGATCCGGAAGCCACTCAATTGGTCTATCAATGGAATTTTAATGATCCCGATAGCCTGCAGAATATGAGTGGTGAGGTGTCCGATACCCATGTTTTTAACCAGCCCGGACAATACACCGTGGTATTAACGGTCATGGATGATTTCGGACAAACCGGCCAGGCATCGGTAACCATCAATGTGGAAGCGCCGCAAGCTCCGAATATGCCGCCCACCGTGCAACCGCTCGCAAGCCCCGGCAGCGGGCCGGTTCCCCTGACAGTCAGTTTTACTGCAAACGCGGTTGACGAAAACGGTGATGCGTTAGGTTACTTCTGGGATTTCGGGGATGGATTATCCGCCACTGATATTAATCCTGTGCATCAATTCACGCAGGCGGGTGTGTATGATGTGACGGTAACGGTCAGTGATGGCGAGTTTGCGGTGCAGGGTACGGTGCAGGTCGTGGCAGGTGCGTCATTTGGATTCATCAATCAATTTGTCAAACTGGAAATCAATAACAAAAAACCGTTTAAAGACCAGATTCAGATCAAGGCGGCATTTGATTTGCCGGCCGCCACCCTGATGCCGGAAGACAGGGTGCGGTTGTCTGTAAATCAAGTGGTTCTGGTTGAGCAGCCTTTTGCGGTATTTGTCCCGGATGATGACGGGGAAGGGTTGATATATCATGAAAAGGATATGCATATCAAACTTGATCCGGCCGCCGGCTTTATCAAGCTGTCAAAACACAAGGCGGATTTGTCCCGGCTTGATGCGATGCAACCGGTCAATATAGAACTGGCATTGGGCAACCGGGTGGCAAGCGAACAGGTTCAGCTGCTTAAAGTAAATGAAAAAAGCTGCCCCGAAAAAACGCATGACGGCAAACACAAGGAAAAGCACGGGCAGTGCGAAAAAGAAACCGCAGTTTATATCTACAAGGCCACGGGAGGCTATGCATCGCATCACAAACCGCGGACAAGCGGACATCATGGAAAGCATGAAGAACATCATGCGCATCATCAGCATTAAAGCCACGATTGGCGTATTGCATGCTTTCAGACCGCGCCATATTTAAACAGCGCCAATGATAACCAAAAACTATTGTGGATACAGGCTGGCGATCCTTTCGCTGCGGTAAACCCGCCAGCCCCGTTCCGGATCGTCTGTGCCATCGAAAATAATCATGTCGAATAATACTTTGGCCGGCGTTGAATGGGTGACTTCAATAATCTGCGCTGAAAGTTTACTGCTGGATTTTTTCTCGTAGACATTACCATGGGTAATTAATATGTTGCCGGTTCTCGGCAAGTAGTTAGCGTCACCCAGGGCGGCGGAAAAAACGTTTTTCTCAGTGAACTGGCCGTGTTCCCATACCAGTTCTACTGTCATGTTCTGCTCGTCAATCGCATACTCAACAGCCCGGCTGAAATTCTCGGTGTAGGGCACAATCTTGCCGTAAGGTTGCGCGCGGTAATTGCCGTTATCGTAAAGCATCAAGTTACCGTTAGGCAGCACCATCGGGGAATGCTGGTGGTATGGAAAGAAATGCTGCCGGTCATTCAGAGGTTTCAGCAGATACCTGCCAAATGTATTGCTATCCCAGTTATCATGGGAACCCAGTATCCAGACCAGTTTGCCGGTTTTACGGCTGAATTTGACCACTGCATCCTGGTGGCGGACAGAAACAATGATGGAGTCATCACGCGGATCGTGAATCACCGAATTGGCGTGGGACCAGTCGCGCGTCTCGGCGCCGAAGAAATTATTCCAGTATTTTTCCAGGGAATCGTAACCAATCCGGTAAGGATCGAGTAAATCAAGCAGCGGCCATTCATTGATAATGGATCCGTCGGGCGCAAATTCCACCACCAAGTCACCCGCTACCCTGGTTGTTTCAGTGGGCGAGTTGGGCTTCCAGGCATCGGCTGGATAGTTCTTGAAAATACGTGTTTCAATACTTAGCGTCAGGAAATCATCATTGTTCATGGGGAAGACTTCATGATGGAACGAAGGTGTCGCAACCGCCACCTCGTTGATGGATTTCTTCGATTTGCCCATGGCTTTCCATTCACGGATCGTATTACCCAGCATGTCCATCTCGATATACTCGCTGCCCTGTAGAAATAACAGATTACCGTCGGCGTTTTGCCGCGCATCGGTGTAGCGGGAACCGGTCTGGTACCAGACAACAGCGCCGCTGGCATCAGTAATAACAATCAGCGCGCCAAATTCGGAATTACTGCCTTCCGGGATGATATCGAACAATGTATATCCCGGTTCCATTTTGTCCGGTTCGCTTTTATTGGCAACTAGCCGGGGGAATCCCTCAGGCAAAGGATCCGTGATTACCCGCAAGGATTTATCGAACGTTGTGCGCTGGTTTTCCCGGCTGATGATTTGAACTCTGATATCGTGCGTTTTACCCGGATGTAATCCCAGCACCGGCAGCCTATGCTCTGTCCGGTATCCGGGGAACTCGATTGTCCGGTTTTTTTCACCGTTGTTTATTTCAACTTGAACTCTGGCAGGGATATCGGTTGCCACCTCCAGCACACCGGCCAGGGGCGTATTCAGGTTGGGATCCATTTCAATGACCGGATCTGAAACGAAGAGCGGCGCCGTGAGGTGTGGATTGCCGGCACTGTCCGTACAGCCGGACAATGACGGACATGCGGACAAACAAATCAATTGAGCGGCCAGATATGACGATTTGGTAATATCCAGACAAAAGTAACGCATCAGCTGCGATACCTCCCCCTTATAGTTATTTATTTGTTCGCCCGGTACGGTGCGTCAGCGAAACCGGAAGCGAGCGCGGCAATCCAGGTAAAAGAACTATGCCCCCCAAGGAATTGCGTAACGGCATACTATACTACAGCTTACAAAACTCTAGTTTAAAAAATAAACGAATTGAACAATTTGTTACATCTGAAATTCAAAATTAGCTTTGGGTCAGTTAGAAGCAAATTCTATAATAATTTGTAACTTATTGATCTGTAGAGTAATAAAAACTTATATGATTAAAAATTAGTCATGCTAGGATGAAGATAGTTGTATTCATAGCAGTAGGCGCTCAACACCATGAGCGAAAGTCAATGAGCCGTATATCCGTAGTAGAGCTTTTGTTCCTGTCATTTGTGTTTCTGGCAATTTACTCAAACTCGTCGATGGCGTCAGGTAAACCGCAATTGCCATCGGAAGTCACCCGGTGCGATGCCCTTGCCGCCCACCCCGCCGATCCAGAAAAATTATCCGCTGGTGTGAACTGGGATCAACTGGATGTTAGCGCCGCAATGAAAAATTGCGGCCGGGAAATCAACCGGCAACCAGACAATGCCCGTATTCAGTTTCAGTACGCAAGAGTGCTGGACAAGCAGAAGCAATCCAGTGACGCTGTCTTCTGGTACCGTAAGGCCGCCGAGCAGGGTTATGTTGCCGCGCAAAACAGTCTGGGATACGCCTACGAATGGGGGCAAGGGATTGAAGCAGACTATTATCAGGCAGAGGAGTGGTATCGTAAAGCCGCAGAACAGGGTTATGCGCAGGCGCAAAATAATCTTGCTACCATGTATTATCTTGGCAAAGGCGCAGGCCATGACGAGAAAGAAGCATTGTATTGGTACCAGAAAGCCGCCGGGCAGGGACATGCAACGGCGCAGCGTAATCTGGGAGTTATGTACAGTAAGGGTTCCGTGGTGCAACAGAATTACGAAACCGCTTTTAACTGGTACCTGAAAGCGGCGAGCCAGGATAACGCTCACGCGCAATATAATGTGGGCATGTCCTATTTTTACGGGAAGGGCGTGGAATCCAGTCAGGAAAAAGCGCGCATATGGTTTGAAAAAGCGGCTCAAAACGGAAACTATCAGGCAGTGGAAGCGCTGCACCAGATCCAGTTTAAAGCTTCATATTGTAATTCACTGTTTAACACCCCAGGTGAAAATTCTGATGCGGGTATATTTGCCAATCAGAAATTAATGAGCAATAAACTTTGCCCCTAATTAGCAACAACACAGAGACCGGCGAAAGGAGTTTGCCAAGCTAGGACTTACTGCAAGCCAGAATATGGGTGTCGTAAAAGGCAGTCCGGCGGCCATGTATGCGCACATGCCAGGGATGATGCTCGATTTCTCCAATCAATGATAATTTTCCAGCCGCTTGCGGATGTTTATCAGGCGTCAGCAGGTTTCTTAGT
>JAKEGK010000284.1 GCA_022627515.1 Gammaproteobacteria bacterium | reverse complement strand
GATCTGACCGCGCCCCGCCCGGTTGTCCGGCAGCATACAGGCGCACACCGGCCTCCCCCACCCACACTAATAAAGTACCCACTTGTGCGGCGAGTTTGATGGCAGCATGAGAAACCCGCGTACCCGGCTCCAGCATAATACAGGCGACTGAGCCCACCGGGATATGCGTGCGAACACCGGTTTTATCAATCACCACAAACGCGCCATCCTTGACGTCGATTTGGCCATATTCCACAAAGATCATCGACACACGGTCTTTCATGGGTATAGGTTTTAGCGGAAGAAATATTCCCATTCACCAGTACCCGCTGGAATCTGTACACACATGAATCAGGTTTCTGCTGGTAACGGTCTTTTACGAACTCCGTCCCTGTCTAGAGCAAAGAAGTAACCATGAATATCGTCCTCGGCACGACTAAAGAACATCTGAAGAATAGCAGCGGTTTCAAGCGGATTATCAGGATCAAACCGAAGGTAAATAATCGCAGGCGGACACAGCAACTTGCATCTAAAAACCAATTCACCATAATCACGATCAAAGGTTATCAGAGTACGGGTCTGTTCACGCGCCAACCGTAAAACATCCTCATCATTTAAACCGGGTGAATTATCGCTTTTCAATAGAATGTCGAATCCATTATCGCGCAAAATCTTTACCGAGGAGAGCGGAACATTCTCATTGACAAGCAGTCTGGCCATCAAGAAATCTTCTCCAGATACACGAAGCTCTCATCCTCAAGGCATTCATGGACAAATGCGAATATTGCACGAAGATCTTCCGGTTTCAACTGAGGATAGTTATCAAACAGTTGTTGCTCAGTCCATCCGCTGGCAAGCAGTTTCAACAAAAAATCCACCGACAAACGCGTGCCCTTGATCACGGGCTTGCCAACCAGAATATTGGGATCAACTACCATATGTTCTCTCCAGTTCATGACACTGCTCCCGGGATAACCAATTCGTAAGGTTAGTCTAGTCCTCAAATGTGACCTCAACAAGTGCCCTCATGGTCGCTGAGCTACCAGTCTTGGAAATAATACCTATAACTGCCACATGTTCGAGCCAGCCTGTTTTTAACGTCATCGAATTCGATGACGTTAAAACCCGGATTATTGAGTTGCACCCAAAAACCAAGAATCTCGATGGTGTTCCGGTTTCTCAGCCAGTTGCCGATGATTACGCCCGTTCTTTCAGGGTGCTTATAACAGGCGATATCCGTGATGCAGATGTATTCAAGGCCCTGCCTGGTTATGGTGGCGATGCCGTGGTCGAGAACCTGGAGTTTTGGCTCCATGATTGGCTGCAGGTAACCTATAGTCTTCGCACCAAAAGTAACCCGCAACCGAAGGCTTTGGCAGGGCCGATGCCGTTGTACAGAGCGTTAACGAATTTTGAAGGATCACTGACTTCCAATATCCCGCTAAAATCAAGAGTGCTGTAGCGGATAGCGAACTTTCCTCCCCGTTTAAAACCTTGATGCTGCTGATAACCATTTATTTGAATCATTGACTCATTAATTTTAAAACCATTTTTTTCAGCGCGGGTTTGCAACCATGCAACACCTGCTGTATGAATGATTTTTGCTAAAGGCTCTCTTTCAGCTGTAGGTATATTTTTGTAACCTATAAGTACTTTTGCATCCATTACAACATCATGTCGTTTTCCATTACCATTCTCATCTTTTCGAGTGACAACTGGATTAACACGTAGATTAAAAGCCAGCTTCTGACCAACAACTAAATTGGGATCATAATCCTTCGATGCAATTTCCCATACTCCTTCATTATCTTGCGGTGGTCTATTCGAAACAACAAAATAACGTAATGCATTATTGACGGACTCACGACGGAAAAGAAAGTCACGTTTAGCATCAGAATTACCAGAAAACAATCTCCAGAGGGATTGGTGTTCACGATACCCGTCCGCACACAGCATCTTGGCTAAATTCTGGCTGTTTATATTATCAGTATTCAATATGACACGGCTGAAATAATTCATAATGCCTCTTCCTCCCTGGCTTCGCTAAAGTAAAATTCATTACGTTCTGCAAATTGCCAGCGACGGCGACTCAATGCTTGGTCGCGCCGTGCGTATACCATGCTCGCCGGCATGCCGGCCTCTTCATTTCCCAGCTCTTCCCAGTAATAACTTATCTGCGTGCCGGTAGGCAGTGGAACTAAGAAGTCCTCTTTCTGCCATGTCGATTGATCAAATGCCGCTTTCAGGCTAACAGCATTCACCAACAAAGGGGTCAACGGCAGGGCAACAGGGCAGGATTTACGACCCAGATACGGCACATACTTAGGGTTTTTAAGTGAGGCAGCGAGTTCATCGAGTGAATACGGCGCATCATCACCAGCAATCCATATGGCTACGGCATAACAACCATCCGTCCGATAATCACGCGAAGACAAAATGGTATAGAGATCATCATTTTTTAGTTCATCACGGCGAGTGTAATACTTAACATTGCGCCGCTCTGGCGGCACTTGCGCAGTATGATAGTCCCGTAATAATTCACCGGCATTGTCCACCCTGATACCAACCCTGTAGGCAGACGACAACGTTCTATGCACCTCTTCCTGTTCCCGTTTAATCCCAAGAGCAGCGCCAAGCAAACCCAAAATAGCGGATTTTGACGGATATCCCGCACTTAGCCGTTGCTCACCTACAGCCACCTCGCCCCATGAAGCCAATGGTCCATAGAGACGAAACAAAAGAAACATCCTCATAAACGCTACTCCGTTGCCGTTGCAATGATGGACTGCAAACTTCCTTCCCCGGTCGAAATGTTCATAACGCTGCGTAAATCAGCACATTTACCGTAAGCGTTGTCCATCTTTGTTATGCAATCACTAATACGTGATACTGATTCCTCCAGGATATCCTGACTTTGAACCGGTTTGAGGAAGGCCACAGACAAAGAACGCGGTTGTTGCCCCCCTGCTTCACAAATAATATATGAGGCACGGGCGCGCGAGGCGAAGCTGTTCTGTTTGCCGGTGGGGGCGACTGATGCGGCGGCTTCTATCAACGCACCGATTGTTTTGTCGGCTAATTCTTTATTGCCGCTCAGATTTTCAGTAAGCAAATCTCGATCAACACAGACATACTGATAAAACAGGCCGGCAGCAAACTCCGTTTCACCCATATGACCCGCACCCATGTCCTCCTCGCCTTTATTCAAGTCATCCACAGCAGTAAAAAAGTCATCCTCCACGGCAACCTTATGTACAGTAATAGCATGCGCGACCTGGGCAGCCGCCTCCATGTTGTACGCCGGACTTGATGCCAGCATACGGCCAAACAGCGCAATATCCGCCGCAGTGTGTTGTTTGCGCAGCAGTTTCAGTTCATCTTCAGTGGGGCCTTCACCTCGCGATGCCATGGTATTCACCAATTCATCTATCAGTCGCAACTCATCCGGGCTAAAATGGGCAAGTTGTTCTATTTCCTGCGAATCTTTTTTTAATTTCCCAAATACCGCTGCAACAGACTTGGCCCAGTCATCCGCTTTCTTTTCAGCCACGCCTTTCTGGCGTAATTGATTGAAAACTTGAACCCCGATCTCTTTGGTACGTGTACCGACATGACCTTTGAGTGCGCTTTCGAAAATATCAGACGTGCGCCATGCGCGTTTGAGACTCTGAGAGGATACACGCAGACGTTGTGCACCACCCACGACGGCCGTCTTGGGCCTGCCCAAATCATCACGATTCAGATTGGCTGGCGGGTAAGAGGTGAGTAAATGCAGTTGAATGAAATGGCTCATAATGGTCTCCTGGTTAATCGTTTAACGTAATATGCTTAACTTATGCTGTTTTCTTTTCCGGCACCCTGGGGAAGTAAGCAAACGCCCATCGTTTTTTAACATTGTCTCCCCAATAAAACACCGACTCGGCCAGACCATAGAGGTTGGTTTTTCCATCCACCATGCGTAGGATACGAATCAGAGCCGGATATAGATCGCCAACATCACGTTGCAATAAACGGCGAAAGCGCAACTCGCTGACCAACGGTCTATCCCCTTTTAAATCGGCCATTGGCCGAATAAATGACTCGATATCGGATTCGCTTCTTGCCACACCTGCCTTCAAAACCTGCGCAGACTCGCGATTCAAATGACTGATTAAACCAGTGATGATGGCTATACGTTCCTCCCAGCCAGAAACACTCGACAACACTGGTTTCAATCTCACGCAAAGCCGGTGAAACACCGGCGTCATCATGACATCGGTTGCCGTTTTGCAGCGCCGCAATTCAGCACGCGCACCATTATCTTTCCGCAGTTCGTCCCAAAAACCCGCCAATACTTTTCCGGCGGTTGATTCCGCTCCAAACTTGATACTCATGCTGCTTCCTCCTTTTTATCCGGCATATGCAATAGATTTTTGAATTTCTTGCTATATAGCAGGTTTAACAGTTTCTGATGGGCGTTGGCGATACGTCTTGGATTAGCAAACTCCATGCTCTCCTGTCCCGCCCAGTGATCAAATAATTGTATCGCCTCGGTTCGCAATACACTGTGCCACTTCTGCAATACCACAGTCCCGTCAGCGCCGCTGACTAACGTTTTCTCCAGCTGGACTAATGCCGCAAGAAAATCCTGTTGCGTGTGATTAAAAAATGATTCAACCAGAAATGAGGTATCGCCTTTGGCATCGCCTGGACGCTTAAACCACGCATCCTTGACGCAACCACGAACAAACCCCGCCGCCTCAGTTGCGGCGGTTATCAGTGTTTCGACCCGCTCTGAAAAACGACTGCGATATTCAACCGGTAACAAATACAAGGGGAAAATAGTTTCAT